>DRMV01000022.1 GCA_011322445.1 Chloroflexota bacterium
CCCCTGGCTCCCCTCCCCGCATGCGGGGAGGGGATGGGGGTGGGGTAAAGAGGGCGGCTCTGGAAACGCTACTGCGTTGCAAGAGCGGGGGTAGGGAGAGATTAAATGCGAGAACCATCCAGGTGAGATTTGTCAGTCAACGCGCTGAACCACCGCCCGGCTTGAACCCACGGGAGGAAACCCATGCGCCGCCTGACCGCTTTGCTCGTGCTCTTTGCTGCCGCCCTGCTGCTGGCCGCCTGCGCCGCGCCCGCACCGACGCCTGCGCCCGCGGCCCTGCCCAGCCCCACACCCCAGCCCACCGCCACCCCGCAGCCGCTCACGGCCACCCCGACGCCGACGGCAACGCCTTCGCCGACGCCCCTGCCCGCGGGCCTGGGCGACCTCCTCGGGCAACTGCGCGCCGCCTGGTCCACCAACCCCACCTACGCCCCCGCTACAGCGGAGCAAGTAACCCAGTTAGCCAAGGATTTGGGGATTGAACCGGCGAAATTGGGACAAGTCTATCGAGTGGAAGCCGGGAACGGGGCGGTATTTTGGGCGAGCGCGGAAACCGGCCAGACTTATGCTATTCGTCAGGTGCCAGACGCGAGCAAGATGGAGAACCTGCAAGGATTGCTGGGCCTGGAAAACACCCAAAAAGCGGTCAAGGGTGGGGAAGAGGTGTTAGCGGTAAAAGAGGTGGCAGAACTGGAGCGCTGGGGCAAGGTGGTTAGAGGTGAGGATGGGCATTGGTGGCAATGGGATGAAAAGAAAGGGGCGTGGGAAAAAGTGCCTTATAGCGGGTTTGACCCGGAAGTTAGGGTGGAAGTGGTAGAGCGATTTTTGACGCTCAAAGGTTATACCAATGTGGAAGAGGCAGTGACAGATTTCATTGAAAATCATGGTGGTAAGTATTATGTTGATTTTGGTTTGCGGCAGCATGATGTAGACACTTTTGATAAAGCCCATTTTGTGGGTTTTGCCTTTGCGAGGCCAATGAATATGGGGACAGGCTGGTTACGGGTAGAGATGGATGGGGGCAAAGAAGTAGATGCTTTAGCCATTTTTGCTGGCTTTCCGGTGCGTGACCGAAGCCGGGTGAGAACAGGCGAGCCAAGATTGATGGTAGTGCCGGTGGTAATCGGTTTTTATGATGAAAATGGTCGGTGGTGGGATACTGTTGGAAGATTATATGGGATGTCAAATGCTGCAGTGTTAGATTCTAAAGGAGTAATTGGGGGGTGGGAAACTGGCTATCACTTACCTATTGATGATCCAAGTAAGATGGAAGCCCTATTTGACAATCCGAAGAATGTGGGAAAGAAGATGTATATGGATGATGTGAGCATAGTTTATTTACCTTGGTTAGAAGGTAAACAGCCCGAGACAGACAGGCAACCAAGCAAGGGAATGCGAGAGTGGTTTGAGAATCTGAAGAAGAGTTGGTGGTATAAGTTGTCAACCGATAAGCAGGTGATGCAGGCAGAGGTGGGTAAAAATCCCCTGAGGGAGTTGGCAACAGGAGAAAAAGAGGAATGGGAGGAAACACCTGCGGTTATACCGGTAATGTTGACTTTTGATGGAGATGGTGAGGATCCATGGGACTATAGTGTCTTGAAAAAGTAGAGGAAAGCGGTGGGGTTTGGTATAGTGGAGATATGGGTTCATGGTTGATGGTTCATAGTTCATGGTTGTTAGTTGTTGGTTCGTGGTTTGTAGTTTATGGTTTATGGTTGAGGGTTTCAGGATTGAGGAAGGTTTTTTGGGTGGTTTTAGTGGTGGTTTTGGTGGCGGGGTGGGGAAAGGTTGATAAAGTTCAAGCGGACACTTGTTCGGCGGCAGATGGAGCGGTGTATTGCGCGGCGGAGAGTTGTGGGGTTTGGTATGACCCGCCAAACAATTGTTCGTTTACCAGCCAAAAGTGTGTTTATAAAGATCCAAGCGATACATCAAAGGCTGAGTGTGGGTTTGGTTCTGGATGTCATTGGGATACGGCATATAATAATTGTGTAGCTGATGAAAATAATGCCGATGGCCTATGTTTGGTGTGCAATGACCAGACGCAGGTTTGCACTTGTGTAGATGCTTATGGCACGCCGGTGAGTTGTTGTTTTTATTGTCCTGATGGGTCGGGGTGTGGGAATGACAATCCGCCAGGGTCGCCAACGCCAACGCCGACAGGTTGTACGCCTGGGGCGCCAACCAAGCCGGCTATTACTTCACCGACCAATGGAGAAGTGGTGGCAGCGGGGAGCAGTCCGGCGACGGTGACTTTGACCTGGCAGGCGCCAAGCGAATGGAATTCGTGTAACGGGACGGAAAAATATAATGTGTATGTTGAACAGGATGATACGCCCGGAGATGGTTTGGTGACGGATAGCAGCACTTTGGTGGGCAATTGCAGCGGAATTACGGCCACCAGTTGTTCGGTGAGTTTGACGGCAGGACATAAATATGATTGGACAGTGATGGCCATGAATGAATCCTATGGTAATACGGCAGACCCTTCTTGGTTTGATTTGGAGGGGGAAGTAAGTGGAACGGTGTATTTGGATGAGAACAACAGTTGTTCAACCAGCCAGCCGTCGAATTTTGGTGGGGGGATGACGGCCAGTTTGCGGAATACCAGTTACAGCGATTCGGTGGGGAGCGACGGCCAGTTTAGCATTGGGGCGCCGGGGGGAAGCTACACTTTAGACATGACCATTCCCAACGGTTATATTTGTTCGACTGGGCCTTTGGGGACAGGTTGTGGAGGCGGTTGTCCGACCCAGACGGGAGTAACTTCACCCAGTGCGGGTAACAACTTCTTCTTTACCCAACGGCGGTCGGCCTGGTGGCAGGTGGTTGGAGGTGACGTTTACGCCGGTTCAACGGGTGGGGGAACGGTGATTCGGTCGTTGATTCCAGGGTCAGTGCCGGCCAGCCAGCGGCACTTGATTTTGTCGCCTGATGGGGTGGTGATTTATCGCACCGGGAGTTTGGCGTTGGATAGTGGGGACGTTTCGGCGGGAGGCTATAAAGCCAGGGCGGCTATTGTGAATGCTTCTGGCCCCCAAATTCGGGTATAATCGGGTTGGCCTGGGTTTCCCCAGGCGCTATTTTGGAGGGCGCCAGCGCGCCGGAGGTACACATGAGCGCAGTGCAGACCGTGGCATTAGGCGACGCCATGTATCTGCTGCGGGTGACCGACCGCAGCAGCAAATATTTTGAAGGCGTTTGGGATATTCCCGAGGGGATCACTTACAACGCCTATGTTCTGAAAACGCCTGAAGGGGCGGTCTTGTTCGATACGGTCAAAGCGACGTTTACCGACGACTACTTGAAGGCGCTGTGGGAACTGGTTTCCCCTGAGGAAATCAAACACATTGTCATTCACCACATGGAACCCGACCACAGCGGCGCCCTGCCCGCGGTGTTGGAAGCCACGGGAGGCAGGCCGGAAGTATGGGGCCATGCTTTCACCAGGCGCCTGCTGACCAGTATGTATGGCCTCAATCCCACCTTCCACACGGTGAAGGATGGCAACGAACTGGTCTTTGGCGGCGAGCGGATGGTTTTCTACCTCACGCCCTGGCTGCATTGGCCTGAGACCATGGTGACCTATTTCCCTGAGAAGGGCTATTTGCTGACCGGCGATATCTTGGGCGGGTTTGGCACGCCGGAAGCCGTGTTTGATGATGACCCTGCGGATGTGAGCGTTTTTCTCCCTATGGCGCGCAAATATTTTGCCACCGTGGTGGGGCACTACAAAGCGCATGTCATCAAGCAGTTGCCGCGTCTCAAGGCGTTGGGGGTGCAGCCTCGCATGGTGTTGCCAGCGCATGGCTTGTTGTGGCGGCATGATCCGCAGCGCATCATCGACCGCTACGTGGCATGGGCCGAAGGCGTCCCCACGCCGGGTAAAGTGGTCGTGGCCTACACTTCCATGTACCGCTACGCGGAAGAGGCGATCAATTACATTTTGGGCTTGTTGCGCGAGCGAGGGCTTTCCCCGGTGGTCTATCGGTATGTGGACGACCACCATGATGAAGTTTCCGACTTCTTGGGGGAGTTGCCCGACGCCCAGGCGGTCATTCTGGGCACGGCGACTTACGAAGGCAGCATGTATTTGCCGATGAAGCACTTGATTGAGGAAATCATCCACAAAGCCGACTACGCCAAGCCGTTGATGTTGCTGGCGGCTTATGGTTGGGCGGGGGCGGCAGGCAAGGAGGCGGCGCGCCTCTTCGAAGGCAGCGCTTACAACCTTGTCGACGTGGTGGAATTTCGCGGCAAGTTGAGCGCAGACGACCGGCAGAAACTCCAGGCCGCGGTGGCGCGGCTGCTGGAAGCCGAAGCATAGGGACGATATTTTCCCGCCGTGAGGCGGGGTTATGGCAGCGTGAAGTGGGTCGAGCGAGCGCCTGAGCGCCTGGCTGGGCCCCGGAAAGACGCCCGGCGCGTCGGCTGCGGTCGGCGGGTGGGGCGTTTTTTTGCTCTTGTGGAGGTGTGATTGTGGCCGTTTCGGTCTCACGGAAGTTGTCGAATGCTTTCGAGGGTGCCCTGGCGGGCGGTGGTGACCCGGCAACCTCGCCGCTGTATGTTTTTGGGCCTTTCCTCAAACTCATCGTCGTCGCGGGGGTTGCTGAAGTTACCTTTGGTGCCAGCGTCTGGCTGGTGGTGTTCACCATCGCGATGGTCTCGGCCATGTATCGCCTGGTGATGCGTTGGGTCACGGATGGCAGCGGCGGCAGCGGCCTCACCGAAGAGGAATTTGGCGGCTGGGCGGTCAAAATCAACGCCGGCATCACCTTCGTGGAATACACCCTTACCTTTCTGGTCAGTATGGCGGCCCTGGTGACCTTCATCGCCGACCGCCTGCCCATGCTCAACGACAAATTCCTGTTTTGGGACTACCGCGCCCTGGTAGCCGTCGCGCTGAGCATTTTCACCGGCTGGGCGGTCAACCGTGGGCCGAAGGTGGCAGCCGCCATCTTTGGCCCTGCCACCGCGGCTGTGCTGGCCCTGCTGTGGGCGATGAACATCGCCACGGTGGTCAAACTCGGCCTGCACCTCCCCGATTTTTCTTTGCAGGCGTTTACCGGTCCTTACCTGCACTATACCCTCGCCGGCTACGCCCGCATTTTGGCGGTTATGACCGGCATCGAAGTCTTTGCCAACCTGGTCGCGGCTTACGAAGGCCCCCCCGAAGAAAAAAGCCGCAAGGCCTTTGGCAGCCTGCTGATCATCATGGGCACGGCTGCCGTGACCATGCTCATCACCGGCCCGGCCATCTTCCACCTGGCCGACCCCACCAACCCTGAAGTTTCGGTTTTTACCCAAACGATGGACAAACTGCTGCCGCCCTGGCTGGCCTATGCGGGCACGCTCATTGGGGTGGCCGTGCTGCTTTCCGCCAGCGCGGCCAGCGCCCAGGGGCTGCAAAACCTGGCCCTGGGTTTGAAAAGCCGCCGTTACGTCCCCGACCTGATTGGGCGGCGCAACAAGCATGGCGTGGCCGATGTGCCTGTATGGATCGAGGTTGGCATTGCTTCCCTCTGTTTCCTCTTCATCGGCACGGCTGAAGAAACTTACCTTTCCATCTATGCCGCTGGCGTGTTCATTTTGCTCAGCATGACGGGCTGGGCGGCCACCAAGCGGCTGGTACGCGAATTGAAGGTCGAGTTTACCTCTTCGCACGCGGCGACGCTGGTGGGCACGGTGATCGCTGCCTTCCTGACCACCGCGGCGACGGTCATTATTTTTGTGGAACGCTTCAAAGGGGGCGCGTGGACTTATTTCATTTTCATCCCTGTGCTTTATTTCATCTTCACTTACTACCGGAAGAAACTCGGCCCGCCTTCGCCCCTGCAAGAGCAACTGGGGCGCCTGGAAGAGGCTATGTGGACGCTGGAAACCATTTCCCCTGGCGGCGGCAGTACGCGGCCGCTGGTCACGCCGCTGCCCCAGGTTGAGGCCTGGGAAGCCGCGCCGGAACGCGTGGCCCGCTGGCGGGAAACGGTCTCCCTGAAACGTATTCTGGTGCCCCTGGGGGGCACGGCGTATGCCGAGCAGGCGGTGGAACTGGCTGCGCTGTTGGCGGAACATTTTGACGGGAGCGTGTTGTTGGTCTCGGTTATTCGCACGCGGCCGCCGCAGGCCAGGGATAAAGAGGCCCAAGAGGCGCTCGCGCGGGTGCGCGCCGAGAAGGCGGCTTACCTGGAAAGCGTGGCCGCGCGGCTGGAAGCCCGTGGCGTGCCGGTGACCACGCGTGTGGGTGTAGGCCCGATTGCCGACGTGCTCAACCACCTGGCTGCGGAGGAACACATTGACCTGGTCGTCATGACCACGCACAGCAAGTCGGCCTTCCGGCGCTGGTTCTTGGGCAGCAAAGCCAGCAAGATTCTGCAGCTGACGAACATCCCCGTGCTGGTCTTCCGCCCGGCGAGGGAAGGGCAGCAGCCGGCCTTCCGCTTCCAGCGGCTGCTGGTGCCCCTCGATGGCTCGGAATGGGCCGAGCGGGTGGTGCCTTATGCCCGCACGTTGGGCGAGGCGTTTGGCAGCCAACTCATCTTGCTGGGGATTCCGGAAGTGCCTGACCCCGCGCTTTATGGCACGATGGCCGATGTGGTTGCCAAACTGCGCGCCCAGGCTGAGGTCGAAACCCGCGCCTATCTGCGCGCGGTGGCAGGGGTGTTGACGGCTGAGGGCCTACCCACGGAAGTGCTTGTCACCGGCACCGAGGCCGACGAAACCATCCTCAAGGTGGAAGAGGAACGCGACGTGGACCTGGTGCTGATGTCGTCCCACGGCCACGGTGGGATGGATGCCGTGCTGCTCGGGTCAACCGCCGAGCGGGTGGTGCACCACAGCCCCCGTCCGGTGATGCTGGTGCCGATTCCTGAGAAGAGGCCCTGAGTGGGGCGCGGCAAGATGCAGGATGCAGGATGCGACTTGCAACTTGCAACTTGCATCTTGCAACTTGCATCTTGCATCTTGCAACTTGCATCCTGCATCTTGTAACTTATGCTATAGTAAAAATATGAGCCCTTGGTCGCCTCTGCTCGAAGCCTTTCTCTCTGTCGTGACGGTGGGGGGGGCTTCCTGTTGGCGTGGCTGGTAGCCCGCGAGCGCCTGTCGCCTGCCGCGCGCTGGGTGGGGGGGCTCAGCGTCGTGCTCGCCGCGGCAGGGCTCTTTTGGTCCGTGTGGGCCGAGAGCCGGGCGCCTTATTTGCGCACTGGCCGGCATACGGCCGCCCTGCGCGCAGTGTTCGAGGTGCTGGGGGCGCTGGTAGGGATCGGGCTGGCCGTGATGGTGGGGTTGTGGCTTGTGCTGCTCTCGTAGGGGAGGGAGGAGTGAGCCGTGAGGCATGGAAGGCGTTCCCGAGGATGGTTGCTGGGCTTCTTCCTGGCTTTGGCACTGCTGCTGGCGGGGTGCGGCGGCAAGTCGGTCGAGGTGCTGCGGCGCCAGGGTGAGTTCTTCATCCGCCCCGATGGACGGGTGGAGGTGACGGAGACCTGGGAAGTCCGCTTTCGGGGTGGGCCGTTTCGGAAGGCTTTCCGCAGCATTCCTTACTATCGCCTGGAGGGGGTGAGTGACTGGCAAATAGCCGAAGACGGGCAAACCTATCGTGAAGTGGAAGGCGCGGCCGAGGCCGCTCCCTACACTTTTTGGGTGGAAGACGACGGCACCGAGAGCCGGGTGGTCTGGCGCTTTCCTGAGACGCACAGCGCCACCCGAACTTTTACGCTTCGCTATACACTGCACGGGGTGTTGTGGGTAGCGGAAGAAGGGGATCGCTTTTTCTATGCTTTCATCGAGGCCGATAGGGGGTATTCCATCCGAGATGCCCGGGCCACGGTGCACTTGCCGGCGGCTTTCCCCCCTGGGCGGCTGGAGACGGCCACCTTTCGAGGGGAGGAACCCTCGGACGATGAAGTGACCTTTCCCGATCAGCGCACGGTTGTTTTCCATGCGCGTAAGTTGGCCCCCGGCGAGCGGTGGGAGATTGGGGTATCCTGGCCCCACGGCGCGGTGCAGGCTGCGTCGCCAGCCTGGCAGCGGGAAGCCATGCGTTGGGTGCGCCCTGAAGTCTATCAGGCTTTCCTGCGCCTGGAACCCGATGGGCGGGTGCGGGTGACCGAGACCTGG
Source organism: Chloroflexota bacterium (assembly GCA_011322445.1). Taxonomy (NCBI): domain Bacteria; kingdom Bacillati; phylum Chloroflexota; species Chloroflexota bacterium. Next base: position 8,116 of record DRMV01000022.1, read on the forward strand.
CGGTTGCATTTCGTCTCGGGGCCTTTCACCGAGTTCACTCGCACGTTGCCCCAAACCCGGCTCGACCGCATCACCGATTGGGGGCTGAGCATGGATGGGCAGCCGTGCCCGTGGGTGGACGACCCCTTCGGGGAGGATTGCGCGCTGACGATGAGTGACGATAGCGGCCTCTTGGGGGGGAAGAGGCGGTATGAAGCCGTGTGGCACTTCCCTGAGACGAATGACGCCACACACACCTTTACCTTCACTTACACGGTATGGGGGGCTGTGGCCCAGGGCGAGCGAGATCAACTGCACCTGACGCTGGTTGATTCCCTCTTCCCCCCTTGGCCGAGTCAGAAAGTCGAGGTGGGGCTGGCTTTACCTTCGGAAGCCCTGCAGACCACCGCCCAGCCGACGCTGTGGGCGGGAAAAGCGCCGTGGGATGTTCCTTCCTGGAAGCAAGATGGCACCTGGTGGTTTCGCTGGGCCGGCGGGGCAACGCCTGGGGGCACTTCGCTGGCTATTGAGGCTTCCTGGCCCGGGGCCCTGCTGGCCCTGCCGGTACCGGCCTGGCAGCAACGCCAGCAGGCCAGGATTGCAGCCTATCATCAGCGGTTGTTCAAAATTGGCTTGTTGACCGCCCCCTTCGTGTTGCTGGTGGTGGTTTTGCTTGTGTTGCTGTTCCTGCTGGAGCCGCCCCTCTGGCCGTGGCCCTGGCCTAAATCGGCTCCCCCCGAGGCGCTGCCCCCGGCGCTGGTGGGGGTGCTGCTGGACCGGCAGGTGTTACAGCGCCACGTGCTGGCAACGTTGTGGGATCTGGCCCGAAAGGGGTATCTGCGCCTGGAACATCGGGGAGGAACTTACCGCTGGCGACGGCTGCGCGACGCCGATGTGCATTTGCTGCCTTATGAGCAGGCGGTCTTGGAATCTTTGTTCCCGGGGGACGAGAAACGCTCTTGCTCTCTGGCGACGGCGCAAAGGCGCCTGGAGGTGGGCTGGGATGAGGTGGTGCGCCTGCTTGAAATCGAGGCCCTGGGAAACCGACACTGGTTCCGCTGGCCGTGGCATATTCGGGCGAAGGTTCGCCGGGTTTTGAACCTCGCGGTAGGGGTGTGGGGGTTCGTTTTCGTGGGCGGGTGTCTGTTGGTTGATGCGCCCGCAGAAGAGCAGAAGATTTACCTTCTCTGGCCGGTGCTGCTGGGTGGAATGTTGGTGGTGCAATGGTGGCTGCCCCGACGTCTTCCGCCGCGCACGTGGGGAGGATGGCGCGCGGCGGCCCGCTGGCGGGCGTATCGTCTGGGGCTGTGGCTGCGTTGGCTTCGCCCTTCGGCCTTGTCTCAGGATACCTTGGACGAGACGCTGGCTTATGCCACGGCTTTTGGGCTGGGCCCACGTTTGTGGCGCCGCTTGCAGGCCCGGCCGCCTGCTGCGGCTTCGGCGTCTTTTGCATGGGTGCATTTGCCTGCTGCGGCATCGGCGGCGGGCCGCTCGTCCAGTCCATCGGAGGGCGGAGTGACCGTTTCCGCCACAGATGCGCTGAATGCAGCCGCGGGCGCGGTGTTTGCCGCCCTCGAGGCCGCGGCGAATGGCGTTTTCTCGGCGCTGAACGCGGCTACAGCGCCTTCGACGCCTTCTTCCGGCAGCAGCGGCTACAACAGCAGCGGTAGCAGTTCCTCTTCCGGCTTTGGAGGCTCGTCGTCGTGGGGAGGCAGCACTTTCTCCGGCGGTGGCGGCAGCGGCGGCGGTTCGAGCGGGTTTGGGGAGTGAGGCAAAGACAAGATGCAAGGTGCAGGGGGCAAGATGCAGGATGCAGGATGCAGGATGCAGGTTGCAGGTTGCAAGCGTGGCTCGCGAGGCAGGGCAGGGATGGCAATTGCCCTATGGAAGGGGGTATAATTGCCCCATGCACTTTGCCCTTTTTTGGCAGAAGTGCGCACCCCAACGATGGAGGTATGACCATGTCCTTGAAGCACAAAGTGCTCGTCCTTGTCTCGCTGCTGTTGGTGCTGAGTATGGCGTTGGCGGCGTGCGGTTCGAAGGCCACTTCGACGCCCGCCCCCGCAGCCACTGAGGCCCCGGCGGCGACTGAGGCCCCGGCAGCCACCGAGGCCCCTGCGGCCACGGAAGCGCCTGCGGCCACGGAAGCGCCCGCGAAGCCCGTCACCATTGAGGTTTATTACCCCGTGGCGGTGGACGCGCCGATTGCCAAAATCCTCAATGGCTATATTGCCGAATTTGAGAAAGAAAACCCCAACATCACCGTGAAGCCGGTGTTCGCGGGGGGCTACGGCGATGTCAAGACTACCATCCAGACCACCATTGAGGGTGGCGGGAAGCCGCCGGTGCTGGCCGTGATGCTCGCTGCCGACCTGTACGACCTGGTCAACGCTGGCTACATCGTCCCGTTGGACGACTTCATCAAGGCCATGCCCAATGGCGATGCCTACATCAACGACTTCTTCCCGGCCTTCCTGGCGAATTCCAGGTACGACGGCAAGATCTGGAGCATTCCCTTCCAGCGCAGTGTGGTGACGCTTTACTACAACGCCGACCTGTTCGAGCAGGAAGGCATCAAGCCGCCCGACAGCTGGCAGGCGCTGGCAGAAGCCGCCCAGAAACTCACTATCCCCGACAAGCGCTGGGGCATCGAATGGCCTTCTGGCTGGCCTTACTGGCTGTTCCAGCCGCTGGCCATTGGCAATGGCCAGAACATCGTGAAATCGCCCACCGAGGTGGTCTTCAACGACCCGAAGGTGATCGAGGCCGTGCAGTATTACATCGACCTCTCGCACAAATACCACGCGATGCCCGAAGGCGTGCAGAAGAACTGGGGCAACGCGCCGGCCGATTTCGCTTCGGGTGCCGCGGCAATGATCGTGCATTCCAGCGGCAGCCTGAACGGCATTCTCAAGCAGGCCGACTTCAAGGTGGGCGTGATGGCCGTGCCTGGTAAGGAGCCCGGCACTTACGCCACCGTGACCGGCGGCGGCAATTTCTACATGCTCAAGGGCGCGACGCCTGAGCAGCAGCAGGCCGCCTGGAAGTTCATCGAATTCGTCACCCAGCCCAAGTATGCCGCCGACTTCAGCATCCAGACGGGCTACATTGCTACCCGCAAGAGCGCCTACGAAACCGATGCGATGAAAGCCTACATCGAGAAGGTGCCGCAGGCCGGACAGTTGAAGGATATGCTGCAGTACGCTGGCGCGGAACTTTCGTGCATGAACCTGGGCAAGGTGCGCAACATCTTCCACAAGTACCTGCAGGCAGCCTATAACGGCCAGATGACGCCTGAAGAGGCCATGCAGAAAGCCCAGCAGGAAGCCGACAAGGCGCTGGAGATGTTCAAGTAGTGTGCGTTTGAAGTCTAATCCGTACCATAGGGGCGAGGCGCCACCTCGCCCCTATGTGTCATTCCGTCCACCGATGCGCGCCGATGGACGCTGTTTTTTTCTGGGTGCTGTGCTCGTCGGTGCAGTCGGTCGTTTTTCCCGGAGCCTGCCATGTCTGCTGCTGCCCCTCCGCTTTCCCACCGCAAAGCCCCCAAGTGGCTGCCCTATTTACTGATTTCTCCCACGCTGGTGATTGTGCTGGTGTTCACCGCCTGGCCCACGGTGCAGGCGATTTACATGAGTTTCTTTCGCCAGTATCTTAATTTTGCCAAGTTCCGCACGCCCACTTTCATTGGCTTACAGAACTATAAAGAGCTCTTCACCAGCCCCGATTTTCTGCAGGTGCTGAAAAACACGGCTATTTATGTGATTGGTACCGTGCCCGCGAGCATTGTGTTGGCTTTCCTGTTTGCCTTGCTGGTCAACCGGGCGGTGAAGGGGATTGGCCTGGCGCGTTTGGGTTTTTTCTATCCCACCATTTTGCCTATGGTGAGCGCCGCGACTATCTGGATGTTCTTTTTTACGCCTGATTATGGGCTTTTCAATACTTTCCTGGAAACCTTCGGCTACCACGGCCCTGAAAACTGGCTGGGGAACCCCCACCTCGCCTTGCTTGCTGTCATGATTGTGGCCGTGTGGAAGAACGCCGGTTATTTGATGATTTTCTACCTCGCCGGGCTGCAAAATTTGCCAGAAGATGTCTTCGAGGCGGCTTCCCTCGATGGGGCCAGCTGGTGGACCCAGTTGTGGAAGATCGCCTTCCCCCTGCTGCGCCGCACGACACTTTTTGTTTCCACCATTGCGATTATTGATGCTTTCCAGGTGGTGGACCATATTTTCGTGATGACGCAAGGCGGCCCCAGTGGTGCCAGCACGGTGTTGTTGTATTACTTGTGGCAGGTGCGCTTTGAAGACCAAAACGTCGGGCTGGCTTCTGCATTGACGGTGGTGCTCATCGTGATTATGCTGGCGATTACGATTACAAACTTTGTGCTTTCTGAGCGGGAGGGGGCATGATGGTCGTAAGCAGTGCAAAACTCCGCAAACGTTTGACGGATGTGTTCCTCAATGTGCTCACGGCGGTGCTGGCCGCGGGATGGGCTTCTATCATCGTCTGGGCGGTGGTGGTGTCGTTTCGGCCTTCCAGCGAGCCGCTGGGGCGCGGCGATGTGTGGTTCGGCCATGCGCTGACCTTTGCGAATTACCTCAAAGCATGGTCGCTGGCCCCCTTTGGAATTTACTACCGCAACACGATCATCATTGTGGGGATGATTTTAATTGCCCAGTTGATTACGATCACGCTGGCGGGCTTTGCTTTTGCCCACCAGGAATTTTGGGGCAAGAAGGCGATTTTCTTCTTCATCCTGCTGCAATTGATGATTCCCGCGGCGGCGCTTTTGGTGCCTAACTTCTCTACCATCCGCAAACTGGGGCTGTTCGACACCACGCTGGCAGTGGCGTTGCCTTATTTTGGCTCGGCTTTCGGCACGTTCCTCATGCGGCAGGCTTTCCTGGAGGTGCCGCGCGACCTGGTCGATGCGGGCATCATGGATGGCTGTTCGTGGTGGCAGTTGTTGTGGCATATCTATCTGCCGCCCTCGGTGCCCACCCTGGTGGCGTTTGCCCTTTCTTCGGTGAGTTGGCACTGGAACGAGTTTCTCTGGCCGTTGGTGGTCACCTTGACCAACCGCTCGCGCCCGCTGACGATTGGCCTGGTGCGCTTTACGCAGTTGGGCGAAATTGGGGCGCGCTGGCCGTTGCTGGCGGCGGCGACGATCACGGTGATTGCGCCGCTGTTCCTCCTCTTCCTGATTTTCCAGAAGCAGTTCATCCGCAGTTTCCTGCACTCTGGGCTGAAATAACGGCTGATGTCCCGCCGCTGGCTTGCTAACAGCCTTTTGCTCATCACCGCCGCGGTGTGGGGGCTGGCTTTTGTGGCCCAGCGTGTGGGGATGGACTACATTGGCCCCTTTACCTTCAACGCGGTGCGGTTTGCGTTGGGGGCGGTGGTGTTAGGGTTTATCGTGCGCTTCCGCCGGGGCCGCGCTGCGCGGCTTGCTTTGCCGCGAGCCAGCGTGCAGCGCGGCCTGGTGTTGGGGCTGGTGCTTTTTGTGGCTTCCTCGTTTCAGCAGGTGGGCTTGGTTTACACCACCGCCGGGAAGGCGGGCTTCATCACAGGGCTGTATGTGGTGCTGGTGCCGCTGGCGGGGGCGCTGCTGCTGGGAGAACGCCACGGCGCGCAAGTATGGCTGGGGGCAGGATTGGCTGCCGCGGGCCTTTACCTGCTGAGCGTTACCGGCGCGTGGCAGATGGAAAAAGGCGACCTGCTGGTGCTGATGAGTGCCTTTTTCTGGACGGCGCACGTTATTTTGGTGGGGCGGTGGACGGTCGCCCACGATAGCCTGACGCTGGCTGCGTTGCAATTCGCCGCGGTGGCGCTGCTCAGCGGCGTGGTGGCCGCGGACTGGGAAAGCGTGACGCTTGCAGGCTTGCAGGGGGCGCTGTGGGCGATTTTGTATGGTGGGCTGATTTCGGTGGGCGTGGGCTATACGCTTCAGGTGGTGGCCCAGCAATACGCCTTGCCGGCTCACGCGGCCATTATCATGAGCCTTGAGGCGGTGTTTGCTCTGCTGGGCGGTGTGGTGTTGTTGGGGGAACGCGTGAGCGGGCGCGGCCTGGTGGGGGCGGCGTTGATGCTCGCGGGCATGGTAATTTCCCAATGGGAAGCCACGGCCGACGACGTGGCAGGCGGGGCGGGCTGAAAGCATGGCCGGCGCGATAACCTACGGCTGGGAGGGGTGTCGCCGGGAAACGGAGGCGCGTGAAGGCTATTTGAAGGGTGGCTTTACTGCTGGCCGGAGGAGGGGGTTTTTTGTAGAGGGCTTTCGACTTGATTTTTTTCGCAAATTCGTCTACGCTTAGGCTGGCTGTGGTCATAAACATTTACCCCCCGTAGGTGAAATGGCGAACCGGACCCCCGCTTCAGAGGAATTTCCTCTGCTCCTCACCAAAATCCAGGTGCCGCGTCGGCCTCCGGGTGTGTTGCGTCGCGCCCGGTTGGTGGAAAGGTTGCACCAGAACCTCCACCGCCGCCTGACGTTTGTTACGGCCCCTGCGGGTTTTGGCAAAACAACCCTGCTGGTAGACTTCGCTGCTGAAGCGCCTGCCAGGGTAGGGTGGTATCACATCACCGCCGAGGACCGAGACCTGCGGCGCTTTGTGCGCTACCTCGCAGGGGCTTTCCTGCAGGTCTTCCCGCAGATGCGGGAGGTGTTTGCCGATTTGCTGGAAGGCGTGCTGCCGGCTCAAAACCCGGTGGCCCTGGCGGGGTGGTTGAACAACTTGCTCGCCGAGCACGTGGATGATTTTACGCTGTTGGTGATTGACGATTACCACCTGGTGGGGGAACAGCAAGAGGTGGTGGATTTTGTGGAAGCATGGCTGGAGCATTTGCCCGACCAGGTGCGCTTGCTGATTGCCTCGCGCAGTGTGTATGGCATTCCTACCACCCGCCTTTACCTGCGAAATGAACTTGGCCTGATAGGCCCTGAAGATCTGCGCTTTACGGCGGAGGAGTTGCGGGCCCTGGCGCGGCTGGCTTATGACGTCGACCTGCCGTTGGATTATGCCACTGATCTGGCTGCCCGTACCGATGGGTGGATCATTGCGATGCTGCTGGCTATTCGCCTGCGCACCGAGGGCAATATTCCTCTCATTCACGGTGAGCGAGAAGAACTGTACGCTTTTTTGGCGGAAGAAGTTCTCAGGCATCTGCCGGCCTATCTGGTGGATTTTTTGCTCAAGACCAGCCTTTTCGACGAGTTCGATGCCCCGCTGTGTCAGGAAGTGCTGCAGGAGCCGAAAGCGGCGGCTTATTTGCGGGAGGTTGAAAATCGCAATTTGTTCGTCACCCGGGTAGATACGCGCGAAGGCGCGGTTTATCGGTATCACCAATTGTTTGCGGATTTTCTGCAGAGCCGCTTGCAGGCAGAGGCTCGAGAGGGCCGGGTGGCGCTTCATGCGCGGGCGGCGCGGTGGTTTTGGGAGCGGGGCGATGTCGAGCGGGCGGTGGCTCATCGGTTGGCGGCTGGCGATCGGGAAGGCGCGGCCGAATGGATGGATGCGGCAGCCCGGGAAGCATTTTTGAATGGTCACTTGGAGCTGTTGGCCCAGTGGGTGGCAACGTTGGAGAAGCCGGTGGACCTGCGCCCACGCGCGCCGCGCTTGCTGCTTTACCATGCCAAGGCGTTAGGCAATCAACAACGCTTTGCCGATAGCGATGCGCTGCTGGCGCTGGCGCGGCCGGTGCTGGAACAGCAGCACGATGACTTGCTTTGGGCTAACCTTCTGGAAGCCCAGGGACTGAACGCCTACATGCAGCGCGACTATGCCCGGGCAGCGCAATTGGCCCGCAGTGCCAGCGAAGCACTGAGCAAACTGGGGGAAGGGCTCTGGGAAAAAGCACTGCGCTTTGCCCAGTCGCGACGGGTAGAGGCCCTGGCAATCTATTATTTGGGGCAGCGTAGGGAGGCGTTGAAGAAGTTAGAAGGCGTGGTGCACGATCTGCGCGCGTTGGGCGGAGAGACGGCACGCGAGCGGCAGGAAAAGGCCTACAACCTGGCGATGGTTTTGCAAGACCTGGGGGTGCTCTATTTCCAGGAAGGCCGTTTAGGTGATGCGTTGCGTGCCTTTAGTGAAGTGAGAGATCTATGGCGTGAGCATCATTTGAACCCGGTGGAATTTCCCGCCGTGCTGAACAACCTGGCGTTTCTGTACCACCGCAGCGGACAGCAGGAAATGGCGCTGCGCACCTATTTAGAGGCCGCCGATGCGGCGCGTAAGCAAGGCTCTCCTAACCTGGCGGCCGTACTTTCAGGCATTGGGGAAATTTACTACGAAGAAGAGCGGTGGGAAGAGGCCCACAAGACCTTTCAAGAAGCGCTTGCTGTGGCGCGACAAAGTCAGTCGGCTGACTTCCTCGCCGCGGCCCATCGGGGAATGGCAAAACTGTGGGCTGCGCGTGGTCAGTTTGCCATGGCTTTCGAGCACTTGCGACAGGCGGCTGTGTTGTTGGGGCGTTCTGAGGAAAGCGCGTGGTATGCGGCCTGGAAGGGGCGGTTGTATTGGTTGCTGGGCGACGACAAGGCGGCTTTGGCCGCACTGTTGCCGCTTTTGGAACCGCGCGACGAGAGCCTTTTGCAGGAAGACGAGGCGCGCATCTTGTTGCTGACGGCAGCATTGTTGGCCGATCAGGGGGAAACCGAGCGCCCCCTGCGTTTGTTGCAGCGCGCTTTGGAAATGGTGGCCCATTTGGGGTATGTCCACTTCCTGCGGGTGGAAGCGCGCCGGTTGCAGGCGTTTTTCCGTCAGATGTCTGCGCGCCTGTCGCATCCTGTTTTGGAAGAGTTGGTGCGCCTGGGGCAGCCGCCCTTAGCCCTCGCGCTGGAAGCCCCTCAGCAGGTTGCCTGGCCGCCTTTGGTGGCGCATGGTTTTGGGGTGGGGGAAGTGTGGCTTGGCGAGGCGCGTATTTCTCGCGCGGCATGGCGGGCAATGGGGGCGCGGGCGCTGTTTTTCTTCATCCTCGACCGCGGCCCGGTGCGGAAAGAGGAAATTGCGCTGGCTTTTTGGCCTGATTTCTCGCTGGCAAAGGTGAATAGCAATTTGCATGCTACCTTGTGGCGGGTGCGGCGAGCGTTGGGCGATAAGCATTTCATTCAGGTGGAAGAGGGGCGTTACCGCCTGCATCCTAATTTGCAGGTGCGCTATGACGTCGCGACGTTTGAACAACTGCTGCAAGAGGCTGCCCGCCTCACCGAAGTGGAGAAGCAGCGGGGCTTGTTGGCGGAGGCGGTGCGGCTTTACCGCGGTGATTTCCTGGAGGATATGGACTTTCCCTGGGTGAGTGATCGGCGCTATGAATTGCAGCGCCGCTATGGAGAAGCCCTGGCGTGGCTGATTGAAGACGCCATGCGCCGGCGGGCGTGGCGAGAAGCCCTGACGTGGCTTGAGCCTGCCCTGGCAACGGAGCCGTATAACGACCGCTGGCATCTTTACCGTTTGCAGTGCCTCGCGGCCATGGGAAAGCCTTCCCGCGCGCGAGCCTACTACCGGGATTACCGCCGCCGTTTGAAAAAGGAGTTGGGGGTTGAGCCGGATGAGGCATTGCAACGTTTTGTCGAGTCCTTAGGGTAGAGGGCACACCCAGGGGGAAGCCGGATGTGGAAGATGGTGACGCGTACAGACCGCCTCAAGGCGGTTTTTTTATTTGTTCAGAGGGTTGTTCATAGAGTAAGGGGTAAGATGCAGGCAAGAATTCGGTGATGACGTGGAGAGCGTCATTCGGTGGCTTGAACTAAGGAGGTTTCTCATGTTGAACAATGTGATGAATCGGACGATGATGGCGCTGGCTGACCCGCGTCGGCGGGCGTTGCTGCGGGTGGTGGTGATCGCGTTGGCGCTGCTGGCCAGCTGGCTTATTCCCCAGCACTACGCTTGGGCAGAAGGGGTTTTGATTCCGGGCGGCCATGGCGTTTAACGGCAACCTCGACAAGGAGGCTCCCAATGTGCAAACTAACCCTCAACGCCATTGTGACCCGGGCTTTGATGGATGAGCGTTTCTGCCAGGCCCTGTTGGCGGGACAGACCGACCAGGTCCTGCGCGAATTCCCTCTGGGCGAGGAAGAACGCTGGGTGTTGGAACATGCCCGGGCGGCCACGTTGGATGGGTTTGTCGCGCAGCTTCACGCGTTGATGCATCAACAGCAAGCGCCAGTGCCCGCGCCCGCAATGGACATGCCTGTGGCGGCGGCTTACCAGGCGGTGGGCGCAGCCTGAGAGAGCGGTGTAGTGGGCCTTCCTGGGGCGCATTCAAAGGTAGGGGTAGTAGATGCAAATAGTCTGACGAGCCTTTCCCCGTTGGAGCCTTGGGTGGGTGCGCATCGCTTTCCCGAGCACCGCAGAGGAAACACGCCGGGACCGCGGCCTCACGACGCACACGGAGCGATGGAAATGGTGCCCACAAATTCTTTACAGGCAGTTGTGGGGGAAGATGCGGAGCGAAGGGCTCGTCTGAGGTTGGCCCTGGATGAGGGTGGGGGTGTTCTCCGGGCCTACCTGACAGACCTCTTCGTGCAGGGGTGGGTGGCGGCGCTGCACGTCCGCGATCTGGAAACCAGCGACCATACCCATCGCGTGGCGCGCGCGACCGTGGCTCTCGGCCGGGCGTTGGGCCTTGATGAGTGGACGCTGCGTATCTGGCGCTGGGGAGCACTGTTGCACGACATTGGGAAAGTGGCCGTGCCCGATAACATCCTCCACAAACCGGGGCCGTTGACGGCAGAGGAGTGGCGCGTGATGCGCCGTCACCCGCTGCTGGCGCGAGAGATTCTTGAAAAAGCCGCTTTCCTGCCGGCCGAAATTGTAGAAATCCCTCTCTATCATCATGAGCGCTGGGATGGGAGTGGCTATCCCTTTGGCCTCAAAGAAGGTGAGATTCCGCTGGCGGCGCGAGCCTTTGCCGTCGTTGATGTGTGGGATGCCCTCCAAAGCGAGCGCCCGTATCGTCTTCCCTGGCCGCGGGAACGCGTGGTCCGCTACATGCAGGCCAACGCAGGTGTTCTTTTCGACCCCTATTTGGTAGAACTGTATATCCGCCTGTGGCGGCAAGGGTTGCAAGGTTAAAGTTTCTACCAGGTCGAAAAATGTGAGGGGTACGACGGTGAGCTGAAGGTGAAAATGGATTAGGTTGGTTGTGTGGGGAAAGTGTAACGAAGAAAGCGGAGCAGAAGAAACCTGCTCCGCTTTCTCGCGCCTTTGGTGCTTTCCTTTCTTGGGCCGTTGGCCTTGTGCCTCACCCTTATGCTGTGTTGGGGAAGGAGGAAGGAAGAAGGAAGAAGGAAGAAAATAAGCAGCCTCTATCCAGCCAGGGCCGCGCCAAAGCTGCTGAGAAGCAAAACGCCGATGCCTAACGCGATGTTGATGTAAAGCAAGGTGGCGCTGAGTTTGGCGCGCTGGGGCGTGGCTTGCCCTTTACTCAGCACCAGCGTCCGCACCAGTGCGATGATGACCATGACGATGACGAAGATGTGTTTGGTGGCGAGGGTGTTGGCGTAAGGGTTGCCGAAGTGGAAAAGCCCCAGAAAGTGCGGGGAATGCTTTGCCATCAAAGCGCCGGTGATGGCCAGCCCTACCATGCTGATGTAGGCCAAAATGCTTTGGCGCTTTTGCATGGTGCTGAGCACTTTTTTGGTTTGCGGTGTTTGGCCTAATACCTGAACCACAGTGGGGCGGAAAGTGATCCCGATGGCAATCATCCCGCCGATCCAGGTGACGGCAAACAGGTCGTGCAAGAAAGAAATGATGGCTAAACTTTGTGCAGACATGGTGCTCTCCTGAAAAGAGGGTTAGGTGGACAAATGGGAAGGGTTGCGCGAACTGGCTTCCGCGGCGTGCAGGGCGCGTTCCCAAAGGGCGAGCAGGGTTTCCTGCTCGGCGGCGGTCAGCCCGCTGAGGAACTGGCGCGCTTTGGCACGGCGGAATGCCAGGACTTCCTGATACAGGGCCTCTCCCTGTGGGGTGAGGAAAAGACGTCGTGCCCGTTTGTCGGTGGGGTCGGGCTCGCGGCGCAGCAGCCCGCCTTGCTCCAGCCGACGAAGCCCCACGCTGACGGTGGGCGAGGTCAGCCCCAGCCCGGTCGCCACGTTTTGAATGTGGCAGCCGGGGTGGTCGGCAATCCAGCTCAAGAGCATGAGTTGCGCGGGTGAGATCTGGAAGGCTTCGAAGGGCGGGGCTTCTGCCCCCAGGGTGCGCAGGCGGTAAAGCAGGTGGAGAAAGCGATCTTCGATGTTCATGGGGAGGCTCTTCTGAGGTGGTGCTCATAGTATGAGGGGGAGATCACACTTTTCGGCCGCGCACTGAGCCGCAAGCGATGTTAGTTAGGCTATCTAAATTATACTCCCGTTTTGGCTCAGGGGAAGAGGTGGTCTGTCAGCGTTTGGCCACGTACTGAACTTTTCCACCCGATTTGGCACGGTCACCCTGGAAACGGTCTCCTTGACAATAGGACTAAAGGGCTATATACTTTATGTCGTAAAGTCGATTCCGGAGGTTGATGGGCCCTTAATGAGATTCTCTCGACGATCTTGGCTTGCCAGGTTTGGCATCATGGGGCTTGTAATGATGGCCCTCTTGGCTCGGCCGCAAACGGCACTTGCGGCGACGAGCGGGAGGGTTGCTGCGTTTAATACGGGGGGATACAGCCACCAGGCTTTTGAAGCGGGAACAGCAACCTCTACCCCGAGTGCGACGCCTGCCCCGAGCAATGCCGAAGGGCCTGCGCCGACGGCGACGGTCATGGCGACCTCGGGGGCAGATGAGGCGGCGCCCCCGGCGGATACGCCAACGTCAACGCCAACGACCATGCCGACAGCGGGCGTGACGCCGACGACCACCCCAGCGGTGACGGCCACGGCGACCTCGCCTGTCACTGCAGCGCCCACGGTCACGGCGACGCCTGCACCCACCGGAACGGTCACGGCGACAGGGCCGCCACCACCCGCCACGGCAACAGTCACGGCAGCACCGGCAACCACGGCCACGCCGGTCGCCACGAGCGAGGCCCGGCCAACAGAGGGGGACGCGGGCGCCGCAGGAACGGGGGGACAGGATCCTTACTTTACGGCCACAGACGCAAGCGGGAATTCCACCACTTATGCCTATGAAACCGATTGCAGCACTGCCCCGACGGGGAGCACCTGTACCACAACGACCACCCCAGTGCAGGCTGCAGTTGATGGGGCTAAAACGCAAAAAGCCAACGGTGATACGATTCAAAATGACACCATCAACATCGAGGCCGGCGAGTTCACTGAGACTTCGCTGACCTTGCAAGACATTGATTTCCCGTTGACTTTGGAGGGGGCGAGCGGCGGTACCACCACGCTGGACGCCGACATTTCGGTGCAGAACGTCAGCGCGACGTTGACCTTCCTCAACCTGGTGCTCAAGGGGACGATCTCGGTACAGAACAGCACCGACGTGCAGTTTCAAAATGCCACGGTGAGCAATGCCCTTACGGTGCAGAATGCCTCGGTGACGCTGGACAATGTCAGCGGCAATGCGACCACGAATACCGTGACCGTGGTTTCCGATGGGAAGGACGCAGCCACGAATGTATCCAACACGCTGACCGTGCAAAACACGAGCGACAACGTGACGGTAGCGGTGCAGAACAGCGACGGCAACGATGCGCACACCGTGGTCGCCAACGGCGCCACGGTGACGGTCAACGGCTCGTCGGGCGACGACCACGTCACGGTGCAACTCCAGGGCGGCAACACGACGACCAACGCGGTGGCGGTGAACGGCGGCGACGGCGATGATGCGCTCACGGTGGAACAGCAGGGCGATGCTACGAGCACGGTGAACTACAACGGGGGAAGCCAGACCACCGGCGACAGCCTGACGGTGACGGGGAGGAACACCGACGCAGCGACCTACACCCCCGCCGCCAACACCTCGGGTGTCGGCACGGTCACAGCAGCCAACGCCACGGTGAACTTTGCCAACCTGGAACCGGTCACGGTGCACGATGTCGCCAGCCTGACGGTGAACGGCAGCGCCGGTGTGGACGCCTTCGCTGTGGATAGTCCGGCGGCGGGCGAGAACCGCATCCACGGCACGGTGAACGGCGGCACGCCTTTCGAAGCCGTGACTTTCTATAATGTGTCGACGGTGACGGTGGCGCTGGGCGCGGGCAACGATAGCCTGACGCTGGAAAGCGACCTGGGAGCCGCGAATCTGACCAGTTTCCAGGTGCAGGGCGGGGCGGGCACGGATACGCTCACGGCGTATGACAGGGTGAACGATTGGCAGATTACGGGAGCCGATACGGGGACGCTGAACAGCGTGCTTTCCTTTACAGGGGTGGAAAACCTCGTGGGCGGCAGCGACGCCGACACCTTCACCATCGGGAGCAGCGGCAGCCTGAGCGGCGCGCTGGACGGCGGCGGCGGGTCGGACACGCTCGTGGGGCCGAACCTGGATGCAGCCTGGGGGGTGACCGCGGTGAACGCGGGCACGCTTTCCGTGGGCGGGGCGCAGGTCGCCGCATTCCAGGATGTGGAAACCCTGACGGGCGGCGGCGGCAACGATGATTTCACCATCGGGAGCGGCGGCAGCCTGAGCGGCGCGGTGAATGGCGGCAATGGCACCGATACGCTGGATTTTGGCAATTACAGCGCCGCCGTGGCGATGGTGCTTCTGGCCCTGGGAACTGGCGGCTTCCGCGGCACGGTGACGGCGTTGGGGGGCGGCTTCGACGGCATCGACGGCGTGATTGGCAGCGCCCAGGTGGACCACCTCACCGGCCCTGACGGCGGTTTGACGTGGCAGATCACCGGGGCGGATGGAGGCATGGCGGGGAGTTTCGCTTTCGAAGCCATCGAAGATTTGAGCGGTGGCAGCGGCGCGGATACCTTCGTGATGGGCGCGGGCGGCAGCCTGAGCGGCTCGCTGGACGGCGGCAACGGCACCGATACCCTGGATTACAGCGCCTACAATACCACCGTGGTGGTGAATTTGATGCAAGGCACGGCCACGAATGTTCAGCAAGGGATTTCTTCCATCGAAAATGTCACAGGGGGCAACGGGAATGACGAGATTACCGGCAACGACAGCGCAAATGATCTGGAAGGAGGGGGAGGCGACGACACGTACTTCCTCGCCGAGGGTTGGGGAACGGATACGATTGTAGATAGCGGCGGCAGCGATACAGTGGACTGGCTGGCGGTCACCGTGAACACCACCCTGCGCTTCACTGCCAGCACGACCGCAACGCTTTCCGACGGCGCGGGGGATTCTGCCGGTATTCAGGGCGTGGAAACCTTCCAGGCAGGCAGCGGGAACGATACCTTCCAGGTTGATGGCGGCGTGACGGCAACGGCCACCATCTACAGCAACGGCGGGGATGACACCATCGTTTTGGGCGATGGAGGGAAAATCAGCGGGGCAGTGGACGGCGGCGATGGATCGGACACGCTGAATTACAGCGCTTACACGACGACGGTCTGGGTGAATTTGACGACGAGACAGGCCGTGAACGTGGCCGGCGGGGCGCAGAATGGGGTGTCGAACTTCGAAAATGCCATCGGCGGCAGCAATGATGATACGCTGGAGGGCGACGGCAGCGACAATATGCTCCAGGGCAATGGTGGCAACGATACCATTTACGGCTACGGCGGGAACGACACCCTCAGCGGTGATGTGGGGAACGACGTGGTTTACGGCGGCGACGGCGACGATACCCTCGACGGCGGCTCGGGGAACGATAAACTTTACGGCGAGGCCGGCAATGACACCCTCAGCGGTGGCCCGGGGAACGACGCGATTTACGGCGGCGATGGCACGGATACCTTTTCCGAAACCCAGGATGCCGTCGGGTTCAGCGTGGATTTGTCGGATATTCAACAGGATACCACGACGGGGGATTACTATGTAGAAGCCACCCAGAACGGCGTCGGCGGCATTGGCACGGACCGACTGTATGCCGATAGCGTCGGTAATTATTGCGAGATCGAGAACGTCACCGGCGGCAGTGGGAACGACACGCTCACCGGCGACGACCGGAACAATGTCCTCAAGGGCGGCCCCGGAAGCGATACCCTCGACGGCAAGAGCGGGGACGACACCTATGTCTTTGGCCCCAATTGGGGAGCGCATGACTATGTAAAGGAAGCGGACAACGGCGGGGAGGATACGTGGGATTTCAGCGCTGTGCCGGGCACGGTTGGCCTGCGGGTGGTGGTGGACAACAAGCCGGGGCAGGAAAAGGTGTTTGCTTACACCACCACCGGTCTCGACTTCGTCGAGTTCGTGAACGCCAGCGGCACCTCGGGGAACGACATTGAACACTTCGTGGGCACCTCGGGCGATGACCTGTTTTACTATCGTGCCATGCGCAGCCCCGACGTTTTCTTCGATGGGGGGGACGGCCACGACGTCCTTTACCTGGATGCGGGCAGTGCTGCCATTGATTACACCCTTGCCAGCGGCCTCAACAGCGGGCAAACGAAGGTCTCTATGCAAGGGGTACCAGTACCACCCTCTGTCTCTTTCCAGCATGTCGAGAAAGCGGAACTGTATGATGGCATCTTGCCCTTGCGCAATGGGGAAGCCAGTGCGCTGCGCGACCTGTTCGTGGCTTGGTACACATGGGGCGGGCGCCTGCAGGCCACAGGCTATCTGGATGTCACCCTCCCGCTGGTGGGCAGTACAGCCTATGGTGCAGAGGACGAGCGCCGCACCCTGGGAAACATCCTCGACCTGCAAACGCTGTGGCAAACGTATCTTGCCGACGTCGTGTTCCCGGCGGGCGACCTGCCCTCCAACACCCTTGAGGTGCAAACTCGCCTGGAGAGCATTACCGGCAACGGCAGCGACCTCAGCATTGCGGTGACGCTGGCTTCCCTGCCTGCGGCGTTCCCCTTCGACCCTGCCGATTTCTCAGCACCCACGTGGGTCGAAATCACCTGCGATGCGGCTTCGTGCGACGACAGCCTGCACTTCGACGCCGATTACAAGGCCACGCGTGCCTACACCACCTTCTACCCCTCTGCCGCCGATGGCCTGAAAGAGTGGAACTTCGCTTTCATCGACCCGACCACGGGGGACAACCTGCAAGTGCGCCTCCAGAACGAGGCTGTGCTGGATATGCCCATGACCTTCGGCGACTGGCATCGTTCGGACGGGAACAACCGGGAAGCCTTCCTTACCCTCGACGGCGGGGAGATGGCGGCTTCTTTGGGCGATGGTTCGGGAAAGGATCTGGTGCGCGAAGACGACCCCAGTGATAACGTGCTGCCTGCCCTCTTTGGCTTTGCCCCAATCGAAGTCTCGGGCGGCCAGACCACTTTCCAGGCTGCATTGACCCTGGCCCCGCCCGACCTCGATGGCAACGGTTACTTCACCACGGCCGAAATCGGGCAGTGGGATCAAAACGGAAGCCACGCCACCACGCAGACCATCCAAAGCGAGACCTTTAGAGCCGACCTGCCCGTGGCCTTGCGCGGCAGCGACACCACATGGTTGACGGTGCCTGCGGGCGCGAAAGTGACGCTGCAAAACGACCATGTTTTCACCCAGCCCACCTACACCCTGACCACTTTTGAGAACTTCGGCGATCTCTTCTACTTCCATCGCGCCAACGCGATGGCCGTGCTGGGCATGTGGCGCAAACTGACGGCGTGGTTGGTGCAGTTTTCAGGGTCGCCGTTCCTGAATATTCCCATTCCCTTTGTGGGGGGCGTGACCATTATCGACGCTAACGGGCATGAGCACCATCTGGCCCCGCCGGTGCTGGGGCAGTTGATCAACTACGGGGCGGTGTTCAAGAGTAAATTGCTCGATGCGCTTTACAACCAGCCCTGCGACCCCAACGACGCCAGTTGTCAGGAAGCCGTTTCCCTTTGGTGGCAGGATTTGAAAGACTACCCGAACTGTGGAGCGGGCGGCAGTGCGGATTGTGGCACGCCGACTTTCGCCGATGCTGTGGAACTGGCTGACAAACTCAAAGGGGCGGTGGGCGATACGCACCTCACCTGGGAATATGATTCGGCGAGCAAGGAACTCCGCTACACCATCACGAACTGGCAGGTCGCCTTTGCCCTCTCGGTGGACCCGGCGATTTACGCTTCTTACGACCTGGGAAGCGCCGGCGACCTGCTGGAGGACCTGACCGCCCAGGGCAGCGCGACGGTGACGGGGACGCTGACCTTCAACTTTACCTTTGGCATCAACCTGGGGCAGGTGTCCGATCGGGCCGTGCTGGGGCCGGACATCCCCACCGTGCCTTCGCTGTACGGCGAGCCGCTCTTCATTCAGCGGGTGATGGACGCCGCCAACGATACCACCAAACTGGATGGCGTGCCGATTACCGGGCAAATCGACGGCACCCTGGATGCCAACGGCGACCCCACTCATGACCACCGGGCGGTGTTCTCCATGACGGTGGATACCTCGAATGGGCCGCTTACGAGAAACATTACCCTCGATACCAGCGGGAATGCCGACCCGCAGGCCGCTCAAGATCAGGGATACCCGATTTTGGACGACCCTCAAAATCATCCCACCGGGCTGGACGTGCTGATCGGTGAATTGAATGCTGCGTTTCAGGCCGCTGGGCTGGGCAGTTATGTCACCGCGCGGCGGGCGGACGGGAAGATGCCAAACCGCATTGAGATTTTGCCCGGTGGTGCAAACGCCGAGGCCGTCACCGGCCTCACGCTGACGTGGAGCAACGATGAAAGTCGCTGCAATGACGCCGCCGAGAGCAGCCTTTCCCAGTTGGGCTTTACCCCTTCCTGGGATGGCAGCGCCTGCGTGGTTCGCGCGAGTCACGTGCCTTTGCCTTCGCCTCTGGCCGACCAGGGTTATGTGCTGGGCAGCGACGCCCGGTTCGTCGTGCGGGTGGTGCAGCCGGGCGGCGGCGGATGGCAAACCAACGATTACACCGTGACCCTGCCGGCCACAGCCACGGCAGACAACAGCACCATTGACGACCTGATTGCCGACATGCAGGCCGCCCTGGCAAATGCGGGGCTTGGCGGGACGCTGACGGCGGCCAACATTTTCGACCTCAACCAGACGCCCGACCCCGTCTATCTCACCGATGCCAGCACGCTGGATAGCGACGGCAACCCCGAAATCGTCGATGACCCCAACACCGGCAACCCCATCGTGCTTTACACGCCGCCTTCCAAAGGGGAATGGGTGGTGCTTCCGGCGGCCAACGGCAGCAATGTCGAGATGCTGCGCTTCCTGCAGGTGAACGACGAGGCGTACCATTCCCTTGCCTACGGCGTGAATGCCCCCACCTCGCCGCTGGCTACCTTCTTCGTGCGCAACATGACGCTGGATGGCGCGGTGTCGGCCACGCTGAAGCAAAATACCTCCCTGACCACCGATGCCCACCTGGGCTTCGTTCACCTGCCGGGCACCAACGGGCAGATGAACACGAATCTGGTGGTTTCTTTCGATATTTACAAAGGCGACGGTACCCAGGTGGGCGATCACGACCTGACGATGGACGACCTGGCGGCGTATGGAAGCCAGTGCGTCGACCCCACCAACCCGCCTCCCGACCCCTACAAGAACCCCGACCCCGTGAACAACGCGACCGACCCCTGCATGGGTAAGGTGGTGCATCCCGACCCTACCGTGCAGACGGCGAGCCTTTCCTTTACCATCCCGCAAGATAGCGCCTTTGGCGTGCCGAATGATATTGATGTCCTCCTGACCTTCCCTAACGATAGCGCCAATGCCGACGACGGCTGGTACTGGTGCGCCTTGAGTATGAGTTTCCTGGGGCCGTGTGTGCCGCGCAACCCCGACCCCACGGTGGCCGACGACCCGCCTTCCAACGCCGTGGCCGTGTATTTCAACGGCACCCTGGCGCAGAACAGTCACCTGCTGGACGCGGCTGCCGAGTTGCGCCATCTCACCTTCGACCAGGTGGTGACTTCGTTGGACCAGGTGACGGCCTACCTGCGCGATCTGGAAGCCCAGAAGGCTGCCTACCGCAACGATCTGCCCATTCTTTCTAAGAGCCTGGCCGAGTTCTTTGACTATGCTGACGCCTTCCAGCACCTGGTGGACCAGGTCGCTGCCTATGGCGGGCGCTACGCGCAGGATATTCAACCCGCGCTGGCCTCGGCGGGGGCGACGAATGTGGACGTCCGCCTGGACAGCGCCAGCCACCTCCTGAACATTGCCCTCCAGCATCAGGAAACCGTCAGCGGCACGTATTCGTTTGCCTTCCATGTGGCGGAGTTGTGTGCCAACCCCACTCAGGCCCAGCAGCAGGCTTGCGATAATCTGAAGGGCATTAACACTTTCGTGAGCGCGCCTTCCAACACCGCGGGGGCAGTGCAGGCCGTGGGCACGGCGACGCTGAACCTGGGGCTGGGCATCGATCTCAACCGCGTCGACCAGAACGCGCAGGATGTCGCCGATGGGAAGGCGAAAACTTACGGGGACGACGAGGTGGCTTTCCTGTACGACGATACGGCCAGCGCGGCCAACCCCGACCTGCGCACCCGTCTGGCGTTGAACCTCCATGCGTCGGTAGGGGGCGGCGTCAACGGCAGCGGCGCGGACCTGGCGCTCGTGGCCGGGCCGTTGAACCTGCTGGTGGTTGGCGGCGTCGCCGATTTGGGCGACGGCAGCGGCGGCGGTATGCAGGCCGTTTTCCGGCTGACACACGGCCATCAGGCGGACACGGCCCACCCCTATTACTATTTCAGCGATGACATTGTCGGCGGCACGCAGCCCGCGGTCACGGGCGCGGCTTCCCTGCAATTTCCCCTTTACTACCCCTCGGAAGAGCAGGGCGACTTCCAGGGTATTTTGGACGTCGATTTCGGGGCCATTGCCTCCTGGCTGGCAAACTCCTTTGCCAATGTCACCATCACCACGCCCAACCTGGGCATGAACGGCGGGGTCATTGCCCAAAATATTACCATCATCGGGATGCTCAACGACGTCGATTTGCTGGTGAATGGCCTGGACAGGCTGCTTTACCGCGTGCAAGAGGCGCTGAACGCACGCTTCTTCGGGCTGCAACTGCCGGTGATTGGCAACGCCCTCGCGAACAATCCGGCCGCCCAGTTCATCGCCAACCTGCGGCCTGTGCTGCTCCAGAAAATTGCCAACGCCTTGCGGACTTCCGATGGCTCGTCGCCGGCGAAGGTTTTGCAGCATGCCCTTTTCCTGGCCTTCATGAGCATGGGCGTGTTGAATGATTTGGATGGGGATAGTGACGTCACCCAAGACGATGTGGTGGTGGATACGGACGACCCCGATGCCAGTAAACTTTGCGGCTATCAGGCGACGTATTGCCAGTATTACCTCAAATTGGGGCAAAGTACGTCTTTCTCGATACAAAACGGCTTCAGTACGGGGATGCCCGCGCTGGGGCTGGATGTTCAGGCGGGCGTTCAGGTGGATTTAAGTTGGACGTTCTACCTCTCCTTCGGCGTGTCGGAAGAGACCGGCTTTTATCTGGATACGAACAATGACGATTGGAGCAATGTCAACAACATCGCCAATCCGCCGCCTAACAATCGCGAACTGGAAGCCACGATTGACATCCACCTCACCGATGGTTCGCACATCAAGGGTAGTTTCCTTTTCCTCACCGCCGAGGCTACGGATGGCACGCTGCCTTCCATTGACACAGGGGGTAATGAAGTGCCCGCCGATGGAAAGCCCGACGACCTGGACTTTAGCGCTACGGCTTCCTGGACCGACGGCCACACCACGACGTACGATATGCAGTTGGACTCAGGGGAAGTCCAGGACAACCACACTTTGCAAGACCTGGTCGACGATTTGAATACGCTGTTTGCGGACCAGCGCGCGCCGATGATTATCATGGTGTGGGTGCCGACGGGGGAGACGGAGAACCGCCTGTTGCTGGCCGTGCCAGATAACCGCGTGCAGCAAGTCGACCTCACGGGAAGCGGATGGGGAAGCATAGGGTTCGACGAGAACTCCATTGAGCGAGAATCCACCGGCCTCAGCGTTACACTGTACGTGGATTTGAAAGACCCCCATGCCGGCACGCCGGAAGCCGACGGCAAGTTGAGTTTCTCTGAACTGCTGGATCCCTCTGTCGGTCTGGCCGACATTGTCCACATCGGCATCCAACTCCAGGCCGGGATTCACCTTTACCTGCATCTTTCCATTGCTGGTAGTGACGCTTTCCCCTCATATGGCGTCGATTTCAACGTCTCGTGGAATTACAACAAGAGCCTGGTCGGCGGCCCCGGCCCGGATGACGACCCTGACCTCTACGCGAATGGCGTGACGATCTCCTTCGATAACGCCCGGCTGTATTTCGGCACTTTCCTCACCCATTACGTCCTCCCCGTGATGGACAAGATCAAGGAAACCTTGCAGCCCTTTGCCTGGCTCATTGACCGGCAGACCGGTTTCCTCTACCGACGTGAGCCGATCATGAGTTTTCTCACCGGGCGGAACATGACCTTCCTGGACGAGATTTCGCTTTACTGGAGGAGTCAGGGGGCGCAGATCAAACTGTTCGTCAACGCGGCTTCTTTCCTCTACGAACTGGCCTCGAATGTCCATGCTGTGGTGGATGCTGGTGGCGTTGACCAGAACGCCTATTTGTACCTTGGCAGTATGCACAACCTGTCGATTCACAGCAGTGGTTCGCTGGATCAATACCGCCGGGTGAATTATGGGCAGTCCCTGGAAGACGCTATGCGGAACGGCAACCTGCCGACGCCCTCGGCGAACTGGTCGAAGTGGTCGAGCATTTCGGGAGCCCGGCTGGCTGCCAGGAACGCTTCCCAGGTGGCGAAAGACAAAGTCAAGACTGTCGCCAGCAACATGCAGGTCAAGGTGGGCAAGCCGAAAACCTCGCAGCAATGGGGAATGCGCTCCCAGTTCCAACTGGAATTCCCCATCATTACCCAACCGCTCAATGTGTTCTATCTGTTGCTGGGGCAGAACGTCGACCTCGTGACCATCAAACTGCCGACCTTCTACTTTGAAGGTTCCTTGAGCGTGAACATTGTTTTCTACACCCCGCCCACGATCAAGGCGACGGTGACGGCGACGGCGAGCATTGAAATCAACCTGGCGTTTGGCTACGACACCAAGGGGCTGCAGGAATACGCGGTTTCCAAAGACCCCGCCGACCTGTGGGATGGCTTCTATGTGGATGTGCGGGATGACAACGGCGATGAGCAGCCCATCGTCACCTTCACCGCCGATTTGTCGGTGGCGCTGGCGCTGAACATTGTCGTGGCGGAAGTCGGTGGCGGCGGCGGCATTCGCGCCACGGTGCGCCTGTATCTCGACGACCCCAACGGCGACGGCAAGGTGCGCGGCCAGGAAATCGCTCGTAACGCCCAGTGTGGCTCGTCCTGTGTGCTGGACGCCGAAGGCGACGTGCATGTCTATTTCTTTGCCTACATTGACGTCCTGGGCCACCGGGTGCACACCTGGCACATCGCCGATATCGAAGTTTATAAATCACCGCGCTTCACCTGCGACCGGCCGCCGCTGCTGGGTACCACGCTCAAAGTGCCGGATGGTTACGGGAAGCAGATCCTCGAATTGAATATGGGGCCGATGGCCGGCATGCGCATGTTCAAGACCCTGGACGACGTCGATGAGGCCTTCACGATCCACGTCGGCAGTCCGGGGGCTAAGGGCGGCGTAGACGTGACCTTGAGCGCGGTCATTGGCGGGGTGTCGTACCCCAAGGACTTTGGCGGGACATACCACAACATTGTGGAGATCCGCGCCTACGGCGGTGCTGGGAACGACCAGGTGCTGCTGACCGGGACGTTGAGCAATCTGGTCGGCCAGGGTGTGGTGATGAAACTCTGGGGTGGCCCGGGGAACGACACCCTCCAGATTGGGGGCACCTCGGATTCCGAAGCCCACGGCGATGGTGATGACGATACGCTCACCGTGATGACCGGCAGCGGCGGCGCCCTCTACGGGGGTGCGGGCGACGATACCCTCACCGGCGGCGGCGGGAACGACGCCCTCTACGGCGGCGGCGGGAACGATACCCTCACCGGTAACGGCGGCAACGACACCCTCGAGGGCGGCAGCGGCGATGATACCTTGATCGGCGGTGCAGGCAATGACACTTACGTCTTTACCGATAACGCCGGCAACGACACCGTCACGGAAAACCCCGGCGAGGGCACCGACGATTTGCTGGACTTTTCCCAGAGTTACAGTCCGCTGACCGTCACTTTCCAGAGTTCCGGCATCACTGTCGGCGGCGCAGGCACCCACGTCACCGCTGACCTTTCCATCGAGCGGTGGTACGGTTCCCATAGCCAGGATACCGTCGATGTCTATGCTGCTTCGGCGGATTACAACAGCAACGGCGATTACAATCTCTTACTGGACGGCTACGAAGGGTCGGACCTGTACAACCTCTACCTGGGCGGACCCGGCATGAATGGCAAGAAGGTTCGCATTCAGGATACCGGCAGCGCCTGGTTCACCGATACCCTGAACGTTTACGCTACCAACAACGACGACATGGTGAGCGTAACGAATGCCCAGGTTTGCCTGGTTGCCAACAACGCCTGCGTGGCCTACGATATCACGCCCTTGATTGTCCGCGCCGTTACCCTTGAGAACACCGTTCTCGGCTTTGGTACTGCGACGGTGACTTCGGCGGAAGGCGAACTGTCTGCCGGGAACTACTATGTGGAAGTGCGCGATAACAGCGGCTATCAATTCCGCCTGACGGACGCTTTTGGCAGTTGCGTGGCGACGCAGGGCGCCGATTGCGGCAGCGACCCCAGCGATCCGGACACAGGCTGGCAGGCCTGGAGCGCGGGTTGGGTGGACACCGGGCGCGGCCTGAAATTCCAACTCGGCGCTTCCCCTGACCACGAGGGCGGGCGCTACAGCGGTGCAGCCCACGCCTATTACACTGGCAATGCTTCGGGGCTGGAGAAACTGCGGGTGATCACCCTCAAGGGGAGCGATACTTTCCAGGTGGAAAGCACCCCGCAGCCTATCGCCGTTTCCCTCTACGGCAATGAAGACGACGACATCTTCATCTTCGGCTATGGCGTGCAGAAACTGGAAGGCATCGTCGGCGACATAGGCCCGGTGGAAGTCTACGGCGGCACGGGTTACGACACGCTGCAACTGGATGACCGGCAGGACACGGCAGGCCGCACCGGCACCACCGACCACGAGAGGATCCACGGCCTGAGCATGGGCACGGATGTCCACTTCAGCGACATCGGGCATCTGGTGGTTTACCTCGGTCAAGGCAACGACATGCTGGACGTCCAGGAAAACATCGCCGGTTCCACCGAACTTTACGGCGATGGCGGCGATGACATTTTCAACATCTACGACGGCGTCACCATCAATAAAGACGAGTACAACCCCGGCAAGGTGGACGGCGGGCCGGGTTGGGACATCCTGGATTACTCCCGCTACACCACGGCGCGCGATTTCACCCTGACCGCGGTCAGCGCCGATGGCTTCGACGGCAAGGCGTTGAGCATTGCCGCCTACGCTGGCGCGCCCAGCGGCTTTTTCGCTATCGACAAACTCGTGGGGGCCAACACCGCCGACGGCAACGGCGTGATGCCCACCACCGACAAACTGACCGCCCTGGACATGGACGCCACCTGGGCTATCAAGGATGCTGTGGATGCACCGGATACCTACACCGTGCCGTTGGCGGGCGGTGGTTCGCAGACCCTGGACTTCACCCACATCGAGCAGCGTTTTGCCGGCGCCGGGCAGGATACCTTTTTCATCACCGGCGCCGAGGGGGGCGTCCTCTCCGGCCGTGAAAGCGGCGATACGTTTATCTTCACCAACGACGCGACGTATGGCGAGGCCACCTTCGACGGCACCATCGACGGCGGCGGCGGCAACGATACCCTGGACTACGACGAATACACCACCCCGGTGCAGGTGGACCTGCCCGGCCAGACCGCCCAGGCCAACGGCGTCACCACCACGGTGCTCAACATCATCGCCGTCGTGGGCGGCAGCGCCGACGATACCCTCATCGGCGACAACGCGGGCAACATCTTAGTGGGCGGCCCCGGCGACGACATGCTGGAAGGCGGCACGGGCGACGACACCTACGGCTTCGGCGACGGCTGGGGCCACGATACACTGGTGGAAACCCCCGACGCAGGCACCGACACGGTGGACTTCTCCGCGACTTACGCTCAGGCCACGGCGGGCTTGCAGCGTCTCGCGAACAACGGCACGATGACGGCTGCCACAGCAAACCTGCTCTTCCACCTCACCGGCAGTTTGCAGGTGACCGATGGCAGCGGCAACATCCTTGATCACAACGTCGCCCCCGCCGCGCCTTCCCAGGTGGAGAACCTCATCGGCGGCGCGGGCGACGACACTTTCGACTTCAGCGCTGGCGTGACGGTGGCAGGCTACATCGATGGTTTCGCCGGCCACGATACCCTGGATTACAGCGATTACACTGACACCCGCGACATTGTGCTCACCGGCTTGGGCGCGCAAGACGGCTTCAACGGCACTGACAACAAAGGCAGCATTGGTGGTGGGTTCCGCAACATCGATGGCCTTATCGGCACGCCGGTGGGAAGCCACGCGGGCGACGCCCCCAAGGGCGACCATCTCGCCGGTTACGACGGCGACGCCACCTGGTGGCTGGACGCCTCTCAACCGGTCGATCGCTATGAGGCCGCCGGCCATACGCTGGACTTCCGCGGCATGGAATTCCTGCGTGGCGGCGTGGCGGTGGATACCTTCGACATCCGTGGAGAAAACGACCTCTCGCTGAACGGCGGATTGGGGGATGACTGGTTCGTCTTCCACGCTGGTGCAGCCTTGAACGGCGATTATGCGGGCATCGAGGGTAGCGGCGGCATCAACACCCTCAATTACCACCCGGATGCCGACCCCTACACCGCGGATGTCACGGTCAACCTCTACCAGGGCACCGCGACCAGCATCAACCACGGGGCAGCCGATGGCTTTGCCAACATCCGTAACGTGTACGGCGGCACAGGGAACGACATCCTCACCGGCGACGCGCTGGACAACGAAATCCGCGGCTATGAAGGCAACGACCGCCTGGTCGGCGCGGGCGGCAACGACACCCTCAACGGCGGCGCGGGTGATGACACCTATGTCTTCGAGCCGAACTGGGGGCAGGACACGGTCATCGAGGCGACCAATGAAGGGAACGATACCCTGACTTTCTCGGCCACCGACCTGGGCTACCAGGCGGTGAGCGCCGATCTGCGCTTCGATATCGGCGTGAGCGATTTGGCCGTCGGCGATGGGCAGAGCAACACCATCACCCACAGCGGCAATCACGTCGAAAACCTCGTGGCAGGCACGGGCGACGACCGCTTCGTTTTTGCCGACGGCGCGCAGTTGGTGGGCGGCACCGGCATCATCGACGGCGTCGGCGGCACGAACACCGCCGATTACAGCGCCTACACGAGCGCGGTGAATGTGGATCTGGCCGCCCAGACCGCCACCGGCCTGCAGAACGGCGGCATTACCGGCATCCAGAACCTCATCGGCGGCAGCGGCGACGACACGCTGACGGGCGACGCGCAGGACAACGTCCTCACTGGCGGCACGGGGGACGACGCCATCGACGGCGGCGCGGGCACGGATACCTGGGATGAGCACACTGCGACCTGCGATATCGACGCGAACCTCTCCACCGGGCAGGCTTCCGGCGCCTGCATCGGCACGGACACCCTCGCGCATATCGAAAACCTGACCACGGGCAGTGGGAACGACACCCTGACCGGCGACGGTCTGAGCACGGTGGACAACGTCCTCACCGGCGGCGACGGCAACGACACCTACGCTTTGGTGGATCACTGGGGCCGCGTCACCGTGGTGGAAACCAGCACCACCGATGACGACACCCTCACCTTTGCCGCCGTTACCGCGCCGCTGGATTTCGACCTGACTCACGGGCAGGTGACGGATAACGCCGGCGACCTGGTGACTTACAGCCCCGACAACATCGAGAATGTGGTCGGGGGGCAGGCGGATGACGTTTTCCACATCGAGGGCGACCGCCGGGCCAATCTCGACGGGAGTGGAGGGAATGACACCTTCGTCTTTGCCAACGGCGCCACGCTGGAAGGCGTGCTGGAAGGCGGCGCGGGCCACGATACCCTCGACCTGAGCGCCTACCAGGGCGATCTGACCATGCGCCTCACCGCGGTGGGTGCGACCGATGGCTTCGACGGCACCCTCACTGCCGCGGGTGGCCAGGCCGTCGTCACGCAGGGCTTCCAGGATGTGGATGCCTTCACCGGCGGTCAGGGCCACGATGCCCTTTACGGGCTGGACGCCGCCAGTACCTGGACGCTGGGCGCGGTGCATCAGTACGCCGAGACAGCCAGCGCGCACACGCTGGACTTTGCCGGGGTGGAAGCCCTCCACGGCGGCGCGGCGGCGGACACCTTCACCCTGAGCGGGACGCAGGCTGCCGAACTTTACGGCGGCGGCGGCGACGACACTTTCGCCTTTGCCGATGGCGCGACCCTCACCGGCCAGATCGACGGCGGCGCGGGCAGCGATACGCTGGACGCCTCGGCTTATACCACGGCGCTGGATGTTGCCCTGACGGCCCTGGGTGCGACCGACGGGTTCCGGGGGCAGGTCGCGGCGCTGCTTCCCAACAACGGCTTCTTCACCAACCTGGAAGCCCTCATCGCCGGAACGGCGGAGGATGCGCTCCACGGCCTGAACGCGGCGGCCGACTGGCTGGTGAACGGGAACGCCAGCACCTACACCAGCGGCAGCCGTACCCTGACCTTCGGCGGCTTTGAGGCGCTCCACGGCGGGGATCAGGCCGATACCTTTACCATTGCAAGCGGTGCGCAGGCCGTGAGCCTCTATGGGGAAGGCGGCGACGACACCTTCGTCTTCCAGAATGGAGCCAGCATCACCGGCGTGCTGGATGGCGGCCCCGGCACCGACCGCCTGGATTACAGCGCCTCTCAAAGCGCCGTGCAGGTGAACCTGAGCACGGGCACGGCTTCCCACATTGGCGGCGGCATCGTCATGGTGGGCGGGCTGAGCAGTGTGGAAGACGTCACCGGCGGCGCGGGGAACGATACCCTCCAGGGCGACGCGGGCGCCAACGTCCTCGCGGGCGGCGCGGGCGACGACGTCTACGTCTTCGCTCCGGGTTGGGGAAACGATACGCTCGACGAAGCGCCGGGTGAGGGCCATGATACCGTCGATTTCTCCGGTGTGATGGCCAACCTGCTGTTCCTGCTGGGCACCGCGGGCCTCACCGTGACCGACCCCAACGGCAACAAACTGACCGCCGCGGGCAAGGCGCTGGAAAGCCTCGTCGGCGGCAGCGGCAACGACACCTTCCGCTTCGACGCCGACACGTTCTGGCCGGCTGCCGCGGTGGACGGGCGCGGCGGTTACAACACCCTGGATTACGCGGCCTTCACCGTGCCCATCGACCTGCGCCTCACCGCCGTCGGCAGCCTCGCCGTCGACAACGACGACGGCTTCCAGGGCACGGAGGCCAACGGCTCACTGCTTTCCTTCGACAACATCGACGAGGCCGCGGCCGGTTCGTCGGATCAGGATACGCTGGAAGGGCTGAACGCGCCTTCCCAGTGGCTCTACAACCCGCAGCGCTACCTCAGCGAAAACCACACGCTGTATTTCAGCAACTTCGAGAACCTCATCAGCACTGGTGGCAGCACCTACTACATCGTCGGCCACCACGACCAGAATTACGTCGGCTCCAACGAGGCCGACCGCTTCATCTTCGCCGACGGGGCGACGGTGAACGGCACCATCGACGGCCTCGGCGGGAACGACAGCATCGAGTTTGGCGAATACACCACCGACATCGTGGCGACGCTCACTGGCCTGGGCACCACCGACGGCTTCCAGGGCCGGGTGCAGGACGCCGCGGGCAATAACATCCTCACGGCCTTCGATAATGTGGAAACCTTGCAGGGCGGGCAGGGCAGCGATACCCTCGTCGGCGCGCCGCGGGACGCCCACTGGAATGTGGCCGCCGAAACCTACCGGGACGATGCCACCGCCCGCACCCTGGCCTTCAGCAGGTTCGAGACGTGGATGGGCGGCGCGCAAGCCGATGCCTTTGTCTTCGACGATGGGGCTACCGCCGGCGTGGATCTGGACGGCGGCGCGGGCAGCGATACGCTTGATCTCAGTGCCTACACCACCGCCCGCACGGTGACGCTGACCGGCGGCGGCGCGGTGGATGGCTTCACCGGCAACGAGACCGCTTTCCAGAACGGCCATACCTTCACCAACATGGATGCCTTCCTGGGCGGTCAGGCCGCTGCCGACCGCTTCATTGGCGTGGATGCGCCCGCCGTCTGGAATCTCGCCGCGGCCTGGACGTACACTGCCCTCGGCCACACCGCCGCGCTGGCGGGCTTCGAGGACCTGCAGGGCGGCACCATGACGGACACTTTCTATGTGACGGGCGCGCAGATGGCCCGCCTGTGGGGTGCGCAGGGTGCCGATGCCTTTGTCTTCGCCGACGGCGCGACGCTCACAGGCCGTGTGGATGGCGGCGGTGGTAGCGATACGCTCGACTTTAGCGCCTACACTTCGGCGGTTTCGGTCAACCTGGAAGAGGGTTGGGCCGACAAGGTCAGCAGCGGCCAGCAGGGCGATGTGACCAACATCCAGAACATCATCGGCGGCGAGGGGGATGATGCCCTCATCGGCGATTCCGGCCCCAACCGCATTGTGGGCAACGGCGGCGATGACGATCTGGAAGGCAAGGCCGGCGATGACCTCTATGTGTTTGCCGATGGTTGGGGGGATGACACCCTCGTGGAAGCCGCGGACGGCGGCACAGATACCGTGGACTTCGGCGCAGCCCTCGCCAACCTGGACTTCAACCTGAACAACGGCCTGACCGTGACCGACGGCGTGAACCATCTGACCCAGACCGGCGGCCTGAACATTGAATACCTGCTCGGCGGTGCGGGCGACGACGCCTTCCACTTCGCCGACGGCCAGACCCTCGTGGGCAGCATTGATGCCAAGGATGGCAGTGACACCCTCGATTTCAGCGCCTACACCACGCCCGTGAGTGTGGATCTGGCCGCGGGCACCGCCTCGCCGGTAAATGCGGGCATCACGGGCATTGAAAACGCCATTGGCGGCAGCGCCGACGACATCCTGCGCGGCGACGCCGGAAACAATGCCCTGACCGGCAACGCGGGGAACGATACGCTGGAAGGCCGCGATGGCGACGACACCTTGAACGGCGGTGCGGGCAACGACACTTACCGCTTTGCCGCCGGCTGGGGGCAGGACACCCTCACCGACGCTTCGGGCGCGGACACCCTCGATTTCTCCGCCGTGAACGCCGCGCTGGCCTGGAACATTGGGGCGCAACTGGTGGTCGGCGATGGACAGAACGCCCTCACCGCCGACAACGCGCTGGAAACCCTGCTGGGCGGCGGCGGCAGCGACCGCTTCGTTTTCGCCGACGGCGCGACGGTGGCGGGCGGCGCGGGCACGCTGGACGGCGGCGCAGGCGTCAATACCCTGGATTACAGCGCCTACACCACCGCCGTCGCCGTGAACCTGACGGCAGGCACGGCCACCGGCACCGCGGGGGTGAGTCACATCCGTGACCTGGTGGGCGGCAGCGGGAACGACACCCTGACCGGCGATGACCAGGACAACACCCTCACCGGCGGGCCGGGCGACGATACCATTGATGGCGGCGCGGGGCAGGATACCTACGCCGAGCCCAACGACGCTGTGGGCATCACCGTGGATTTGCCCCACGGCACTGCCGACCAGAAGGCCGCCGGCGGCGTCGGCCACGATACCCTCACGAGCATTGAGCGGGTGGTCACGGGTGCGGGGAACGACACCCTCATCAGCAGCCCCGCCGACGAGGTGCTGGAAGGCGGCGCAGGCGACGACGTCTATGTCTTCCCCAACGCGGGCTGGGGGAACGATACCGTGGTGGAAGCCGCGGGCGACGGCACGGACACCTGGGACTTCAGCGGCGTGACCTTTGACTTGCAGGCGAACATCGGCACGGCTTCCCTGACCGTCAGCGGCAACGGCAGCACAGTCACGGCCAACGGCGCGGCGGTGGAAAACCTCCTCGGCGGCAGCGGCGATGACACGTTCACCTTCGCCGACGGCGCTTCCCTGAACGGCTGGGTGCACGCGGGCAGCGGTGCCGATACGCTGAACTTCAGCGCCTTCACCACCCCCGTCACCGTGGCCCTGACGGCCAACGGCGCGACCGACGGCTTCGACGGCACGGCGACGCCGGTGGCGGGAGGTTTCGCCGACATCGATGCCGTGATCGGCGGCGCGGCCGCGGACACCCTGGATGCCACGGCGCTGAACGACCCCGCCGAGTGGACGCTGAACAATGATAGCGGCAATTACCGCGACACCGCCACGAACCACGATTTGGACTTCCAGAGCATGGAACGCCTGCTGGGCGGCGGCGCCAACGTCTTTGACATCGTGGGCGACATGCACGCTGACCTGGTGGGCGGCCCCGGCCAGGATATCTTCCGTTTCCACGCGGGGGCTACGCTCACCGGCAGCCTGGACGGCCAGGGCGGGAACGATACGCTGGACGACCACCTCTATGACGGTGCGGTGGCCGTGGTGCTGACCGGTCTGGGCGCTC
Source organism: Chloroflexota bacterium (assembly GCA_011322445.1). Classification (NCBI taxonomy): domain Bacteria; kingdom Bacillati; phylum Chloroflexota; species Chloroflexota bacterium. The sequence goes on from DRMV01000022.1 coordinate 40,720, forward strand.
AGGACGGCTTTGCGGGCACGGAAGCCGCCACGCTGCCCAACGGCGGCACCTTTACCAACATCGACCACCTCTTGGGCAGCCCCCAGGCCGATACACTGACCGGCCCCGACGCCGCGGCCACCTGGCACATCAATCAGGGCGACGACGACATCCAGAGCGGCGGGCACGTGTTCACCTTCGGCGATGTGGAAAGCCTGACGGGCGGCGCGGGCGCCGATACCTTCACCTTCGCCGATGGCGCTTCGTTGCTCCCCGGCGGCGTGTTGGACGGCGGCGCGGGGGTGGACACCCTGGACTTCAGCGCCGCCAACGCGGCCCTGAACGTGACCCTCACGGGCGCAGGCGCGACCGATGGCTATGCGGGCAGCGAACCCGCGGCCCTGCCCGCCGGTTTCACCAACATCGGCGCCCTCACGGGAAGCCAGAGCAACGCCGACCGCCTGACCGGCCCCGACACGGTGAACACCTGGCACCTCACCGCTGCCGACCAGGGCGATCTGAACGGCGTGCTGGCCTTCCAGGGGGTGGAGAACTTGACCGGCGGCGCGCTGCAGGATGCCTTCCTGGTGCAGCCGGGCGGCAGCCTGAGCGGCGAACTGAACGGCGGCGCAGGCGAGGACACGCTGAATTACAGCGGCTACGATCAGGCGGTGGTTGTGGACTTGGGCGCGGGCACCGCCACGGCGCTGGGCAGCGTCGCCGCGGTGGAAGACCTGGTGGGCAGCGCCTACGACGACCACCTGACTGGCGACGCGGCCCCCAACCGCATCACCGGCGGCCCGGGCGACGATGCCCTCGACGGCCTGGGCGGCGACGATACCTACATCTTTGCCGATGGTTGGGGGAACGACACGCTGGTGGAAGCCTTGAACGGCGGCACCGACACCGTGGATTTCAGCGCGCTGAACGCCGACCTCACTTTCACCATCAACGACACCCTCACCGTGGCCGACGGCGCGGGGAACACGCTGACCCACAACGGCCACGCCGTCGAGAACCTGCTGGGCGGTGCGGGCGACGATGCTTTTGTCTTCGGCGCGCAGGCTCAGTCCCTCGGCGGCTGGATCGACGGCGGCGCGGGCAACGACACCCTGAACGATGCCCAGTACCCCAACCCCGTGGCTGTGACCCTCACCGGCGCGGGCGCCACCGACGGCTTCGACGGCGCCGCCACCGCTGTGGGGGCGGGCTTCCGCAACCTCAATGCCCTGGTGGGCAGCGTCCAGGCCGATACCCTCATTGGCCCGAACCATGCCAACGCCTGGCATCTCACCGGTCAGGACGCGGGCGATGTGGATGGCTTCGCCTTCCAGAGCGTGGAAAACCTGACCGGCGGCACAGCGGAAGACACCTTTACCTTCGATGACGGTGCGAGCCTGACCGGCGCGCTGGACGGCGGCGCGGGGGACGACACGGTGGACTTGAGCGCCTACACCGCCGCCCTGAACGTCACCCTGACCGGCCTGGGGGTGACCGATGGGCTGGCGGGCACCGAACCAGCGGCTCTGCCGGGCGGCTTCACCGACCTGGATGTGTTCCGTGCGGGCAGCGCCATGAACGACCGCCTGACCGGGCGGGACGCCGCCGCCACCTGGCAGTTTGGCGCGGCCTGGCAGTACCGCAGCGGCGGGCGCAGCCTGACCTTCGACGGCTTCGAGCAACTGCTGGGCGGCACGGCGGATGATACCTTCGCCTTCCTGGCCGGTGGGGCGTTGCCCGCGGGCGTTTCCCTGGACGGCGGCGCGGGCAGCGACACGCTGGATTACAGCGGCTACGCTCAGGCCGTCACCGTTGCTTTGAGCAGCGTTGGAGCGACGGACGGCTTCGACGGCGCTGAAGCGGCGACCGTGCCCGGCGGCTTTACCAACCTGAACGCTTTCATCGGCACGCCGCAGGCCGACGCCTTCCAGGGCTTGGATACCGACGCGGTCTGGACGCTGACGGCGGCCAACACCGTCTATGCCACGGGCGGGCGCCAGGCGGGCGTGAGCGGCTTTGAGGCGCTGCACGGCGGCGCCGGCGAGGACACCTTCCAGTTGCAGGGGAATGCCACGGCGGATCTGTTCGGCGGCGACGGTGCCGACCCCTTTGCCTTGGCCAATGGCGTGGTGCTTACCGGCGCGATCCACGGCCAGGCCGGCGCTGATGTGCTCGACTTCTCGGCCTACACCACGACCCGCCATGTGACCCTGACCGGCGTGGGCACCGGTGGCTTCAGCGGCACCGAGGCGGCGGTGACGGGCGGCTTCGACGGCATGGCCGTCATCCACGGCGGTGCGGCGGATGACGATACCCTGACCGGTGCCGACCGCGAGACCACCTGGACGGTGGACACGAACACCTCGCTGACCGACGCCGCAACCCACGAAGTGCTGACCTTCGACGGCTTCGAGACGCTGATTGGCGGCGCAGTGAACGACACCTTCGGCATTACCGGCGACCGGCACATCCACATGCAGGGCAGTGCGGGCGATGACCGCTTCGTCTTCGCCGACCAGGCCGCCTTGCAGGGCACGGCGCCGATGGTAGACGGCGGTGCGGGCGATGACACGCTGGATTACAGCGCCTACACCACCGGCGTCACCGTGAACCTGATCACCGGCGCAGCCAGCAATATCAACAGCGGCGCGGACGGTGGCTTTACTGGCATTGAAGAGGTTATCGGTAGCCAGGTTGGCGACACCATTACCGGCACGTCCGGCGATGACACGCTGGAAGGCGGCCCCGGCGACGACACCCTCATCGGCGGCGGCGGGAACGACACTTATGTCTTCCAGGGCAATTGGGGCCATGACACCGTGGTCGAGAAAGCCGGCGGCGGGAACGACACCCTGGACTTCCGGGGCGTGACCGTCCCGCTGAGCATCGACATTGCCACCAACCGCATCTTCGCCGACGACGGCCACGGCAACACGGTGGAACACGACGGCGACGCGGGCGGCATCTACATCGAGAACATCTACGCCGGTCAGGCCGACGATCACATCACCTTCCAGAATCAGGCCACGCTGGCGGGCTTCCTGGATGGCTACAACGGCACCGACCATCTCGATTACAGTGCTTACCAGACCGCGGTGGATGTGGACCTGAGCGCCGGCACGGCTGCGCCAGTGGGGCTGAGCGTCACCACGACCGTGCGCAATGTCGAGAACCTGACCGGCGGTGCAGGCGACGATACGCTCACCGGCGACGACAGTGCCAACGTCATCACCGGCGGCCCTGGCAACGACACGCTGGACGGGCGCGGCGGCGACGATGCCTTTGTCTTCGCCGACAATTGGGGCGATGATACGCTGGTGGAAGCCGCCGGTGGCGGCACCGACACCGTGGACTTCTCGGCGGTGAACAGCGACCTGACCTTCACCTTAGACGCCGACCTGACCGTGGCCGATGGGCAGGGCAACACCCTGCACGCCGCGGGCAATCCGGTGGAGAACCTCATCGGCGGCAGCGGCCACGATATCCTGGACTTCAGCGGCTACAGCGATCCCGTGGCCCTTGCCCTGACCGGCTTGGGCGCGCAGGGCGGCTACGATGGCAGCGCCACAGCCCTCGCGGCGGCGTGGAATTTCTGGAACATGGACGCGGTGGTCGGCACGGCGGGGAACGATGCCCTGAGCGGCGCTGACCGGGCGACGACCTGGGCAGTGACGGCGGCGGACGCCGGGCGGCTGACGGACACGGCCAGCGGGCGTACCTTTGATTTTGTTAGCGTGGAACGGCTGGCGGGCGGCAGCGCGGCGGACACCTTAGACTTCAGCGGTTACAGCAGCGCCGTGACGGTGACGCTCACGGGGCTGGGTGCGGCGGACGGCTTCGACGGCACGGCCACCGGGCTGACCACGGGCTTCGAGAACATGAACGCGCTCACGGGCAGCGGGCAGGCCGACATGCTGCAAGGGCTGGATGCGGAAACCACCTGGGCCGTGACGG
>DRMV01000023.1 GCA_011322445.1 Chloroflexota bacterium
AGCAACGATGAGGTCTTTGATTTGGGTGATGCGTTCTGTGGTAGACTTCATTTGGGAGTCCTTTGGTGAGAGATAGATGATGCGTTTATCTCTGTTATACCAGAGGACTCCTTTTCTACAACATTTGAGTGCTCCCGAGCACCTTTCCACAAAATCAGCAATTCATCCACGGGCTGGTGGTACAATAGCAAAAAAGGCCCAAGGCAAACAAGCCATGTACGGACAAACCTGGGAAGGCTCTCGGCAAATTGGGAACTATCTGCTCCTGGACGTTGTGGGTGAAGGGGGGATGGCGATGGTCTGGAAAGCCGTCAACCTCACCACCCGGCAAGAAGTAGCCTTCAAAATGCTCAAAACCGGCATCCTGCCCGCCAGGGATTTCGAAACCATCCGGCGGCGGTTCTTGCGCGAAGTCAAGACACTCTCTTTTCTCCAACACCCTGCCATTGTGCCAATTTTAGATTACGGGGAAGAAGAAGGCATCCCTTACCTGGTCATGCCCTTTTTGCCAGAAGGCACGCTGGAGCAATACGTTCAACAAGGGCCCCTCCCCTGGCGACAGGCCGTGCAGTTAATCCTCCCCGTTGCCGAGGCACTGGCCTATGCCCACGAACAGGGCATCGTCCATCGGGATGTCAAACCCTCCAACATTCTGCTCGACGAACAAGGCCGCCCTCTCTTGAGCGATTTCGGTGTTGCCCGCTTGCTCAACCCTGAAGCCACCACAAAACTGACCACTACAGGCATAAGCCTGGGAACCCCCGCTTATATGGCCCCAGAGCAGGCCATGGGCAAGGAAGTCGATGGGCGAGCCGACGTTTATAGCCTGGCGTGCGTGCTCTACGAACTGCTCACCGGCGAACCTCCCTACACGGCAGATACGCCAATGGGCATCCTGCTCCAACATTTGCAGGCGCCCCCGCCCTCCCTCACCACGAAAGCGCCGCAAGCGCCCAAGGCGCTGGAACACCTGCTCATCAAGGCCTTAGCCAAAGACCCCAAAGAGCGCCCCAGCATGGCTGCTTTTCGCCAATCCCTGGAAACCATGCTGGAGCGAAGCACGCGCCGCAATATGATCTTGTGGCCGCCGCCCATCGGACGCAGAGCCTGGATCATTGCCGCCTTGCTGGTGCTGGCAGGCATCGGTGCAGGCATTGAATTTCCCCGTGTGTGGGGCAAAGAACGCGTCACCCCCACCGCCGCTTCAACCGTAGCAACGAGCGAGAGCCGCGCCGAAACGCAAAACGGCCTTTTGCTGGCCTCCACGTTTACCGCCACGCCTTCGCCTTCCCCCACCTTTACCGCCCTCGCCCCCCCTGACACCAACACAGGGGGCATAACTCTCACGTATCCTACTGCGACGCCGCCCCCGGCCCCGCGCGCGCCCACCCCAACGCCCTCGCCAACGGCCACACCGACAGCCACGCCAACGCTTCTCCCCACCCCCACCCCGACTCCCACAAACACTGTAACATCTACCCCCACCCCAACACCATCTCCAACGGCCGTTCCCACCTCCACGCCCACACCCACGTTCACACCCACGCCTACGCCTAAAGGTGGCGGGGGAGGCGGGGCCAAAACCCCCACACCTACACCCACGCCGTGAAGCCACGTGGCGGGGCCAAAGCGTCGAGGCATCAGGCCCTGGGGAAAACCAGGAAACCACGCGACCTGGTAACCCTGCCACATTCAGAAGAATAGGGGATATTTCTGCGGGTTGAGTTCGTGAAACATGCGGTACACCTTGAAGAATACCTCTTCCACGCTGGGCTTGGAGAAGTGGTCGCCGTCGAAACCGTAGGCCGGGCGGTGTTCCTTGGCCGGGATGGTCAACGGCGCGGCGTCCAGCCACTCGAACCCACCCTGCTTTTCCAGCACCTGCTCCATCATGAACGCGGTGGTGCCGCCGGGGACGTCTTCATCGGCAAAAACGATGCGGTTGGTCTTCTTCAGCGATTCCAGAATCAGCCCGTGGCGGTCGAAGGGTAGCAAGGACTGGACGTCGATGACTTCCGCGTCGATGCCCACGTCGGCCAGCCGTTCCGCGGCCTGCATCACGATGCGGCACATCGCGCCGTAAGTCACGATGGTGACATCCTTGCCTTCGCGCAGCACTTCGGGCACGCCCAAAGGCACGGTGAACTCGCCCAAATTGTCGGGCAGACGCTCTTTCAGGCGGTAGCCGTTGAGCACTTCGATGACCAGTGCGGGGTCGGGGCTTTCGGCTTTCAGCAGGGTGTTGTAGAAGCCTGCCGCGCGGGTCATGTCGCGCGGCACCAAAACGTGCATTCCCCGCAGCAGGTCGAGCAGGCTGGAAGTCAGCGAGCCGGAATGCCACACGCCCACCAGCCGGTGGCCCCGGGTGCGGATGATGACCGGCGCCATCTGCCCGCCCGCGGTGCGCCAGAGCATGGTCGCCAGGTCGTCCGAGGTGATTTGCAGCGCGTAGAGGAAGTAGTCCAGGTACTGGATTTCGGCAATCGGGCGCAGGCCGCGGATCGCCATGCCGATGGCCTGGCCGATGATGGTGGTTTCTCGGATGCCGGTGTCGGAAACCCGCAGTTCGCCGTATTTCGCCTGCAGGCCCTTGAAGCCCTGGTTCACGCCGCCCAAATAGCCCACGTCTTCGCCGAAAGCAATCACGCGCGGGTCGCGGGCGAAGGCCATGTCGAAGAAGCGATTGAGCACCTGATGGCCGGGCACTTCGGGCGAGGTTTCGGAATACACCGGCGGCACTTCCGGCACGTGCAGCGCCGAGGAAGGCCACGGGCTGTAAAGGTGCGAACCGTAACGGCGGACGTTTTCTTCCTCGTGATGCTGCCGCCAGCGGATGAGCACGCTCTTGGCCGGGTTGGGGTCATCGCGCAGCACCAGCAGGGCTTTGGCCGCGGCTTCCTGAATGTGCTTGCGCAGCAGCACGGGCTGCTTGCTCAACAGTTCCTGTTTGATTTTGTCCAGCGCAGCCCGCTTTTCGCCAGAAACCGGCATTTCGTCCAAAATATCGGCCAGGGCCTGGGCTTCTTCCCGCATAGGCGCAATGTAGGATTGGAACGCGGCTTTCTGAATGCGCAGGACGTCGGCCTGGGCTTCCTTTTCCAGCGCGTCCATCTCGGCGTCGGTGGCAATGCCTTCGGCCACAATCCACTCGCGAAATTTGCGAATGCAGTCGTGCTCCTGCTCCCACGCGAGGCGCTCTTTGGATTTGTAGCGCTCGTGGCTGCCCGAGGTGGAATGCCCCTTAGGTTGGGTGAGTTCCACCACATGGATGATACTGGGCACGTGCTCTTCCCGCGCGAGTTTGGCAGCATCGTGATATGCGTCGATGAGTGCGGGGTAATCCCAACCCTTGACGGTGAAGATTTCGTAGCCGGGCTTGCCGGGGCCTTCCCTGCGGAAGCCGGCCAGCGCGGCGGAGAGGTTGTTTTTGGTAATCTGGTATTTGCCGGGCACGGAGATGCCGTAGTCGTCGTCCCAAATGGAAATCACCGCGGGGGCTTGCAGCACGCCCACCGCGTTGACGGTTTCCCAAAACATGCCCTCGGCCGCGGCCGCGTTGCCGATGGTGGCCCAGGCCACTTCGTTGCCATTGCGGGAAAACCTGGTCAGGGATTGCAGGTCGGGCAGGCGGCGATAGAGCACCGACGCGTAGGCCAGGCCGACCAGGCGGGGCATTTGCGAACCGGTGGGGGAAACATCGGCCACCGTGTTGACCTGGCTGGTCTGGTCGCGCCATGTGCCATCGGGGTTGAGCAAGGGGTAGCCAAAATGATTATTCATGTTGCGCCCGCCAGTGGCCGGCTCGTAAGCCGGGTCGGCGTGGCCGTAAACCTGAGCAAAAAAGCCCTCCAGGGTAAGCAACCCCACGGCAAGCATGAAAGTTTGATCGCGGTAATAGCCAGTGCGCCAGTCGCCGGGCTGCGCGGCGCGCGCCCACGCGAGTTGGGGCACTTCTTTGCCGTCGCCAAAGATGCCGAATTGGGCATGGCCTAACATTACCTCACGGTGCGCCATCAGGCTGGCCTGACGGCTGCGGTAGGCCAGAATGTAGTCATCCAGAATCTGCTGGGCGGTGAGAGTGGTGTGTTTAAACCGAATTTCTTTGCTAAGGTCAGGCATAAGACAGCCTCCAGGGTTGGTCGGGTAGTTGGTGTAGTCAAGTAGTCGAGTAGTCGTGTAGTCGCGGTAGTCGGGTGGTCGTCTCAGTCGGCGGGCAAAAGGCGGCGGCGCGGTTTTCGCCTGCGGTATCTCACCCCACCCTCTTCCCGAAACCTGCGGCTTCGGGGCACACCAGGAGGGGAGAGGGAAGCGGAGGCCGTCCTGAGCGGAGGGCTGAGCGCAGCCGAAGCCCGAAGTCGAAGGACGAGCCAAAGCGGGTGGGGAGAGATTTTGGCCTTGTTATGCCGCAGCGCTTGGCCTGCCATCGAATGTTGGGTTAACCTCCGAACGCCCTTTCGCGGGCGCTCGGGAGGGGGGTCAGATATGGATAGGCTGGCCTTCGGCCACGTGGGCGGCTTCCATAAGGACTTCGCTCAGCGTGGGGTGGGCGTGGACGTTGCGGGCAATTTCCGCCGGGGTAATCTCCATCAGGCGGGCTAAGGTGAGTTCGGGCAGCAGTTCGGTCACTTCGGGGCCAACGAGTTGCGCGCCTAACAGTTCGCCATCGGCGGCGTTGACCACCAGTTTTGCCCAGCCGCTGCTCTCGCCCAGCCCCAACGCCTTGCCGTTGGCCTGGAAGGGAAAGCGGGCCACCTTGACCTCATAGCCGCGTTCCTTTGCCTGGGCTTCGGTAAGGCCAAAGGCGGCCACCTGCGGCGTGGTGTAAACCGCGCGGGGCATGGCTTCGTAGTCCAGTTTGATGGTTTCCACCCCGGCGATGTTTTCGGCGCACACAATGCCCTGCGCCGAGCCAACATGGGCTAACATCATCTTGCCGGTCACATCGCCAATAGCCCAAATGCCGGGGATGTTGGTTGCCATGCGGTCGTCAATTTCAATCGCACCTTTGGGGGTCAGGCGAATGCCCAGGTCTTCCAGCCCCAGCCCGGCGCTGTTGGGCTTGAAGCCGATGGCGACGAGCACCTGCTCGGCTTCCAAAGTGTCAGCGCCTTTCTTGCCCTGCACTTTCACCTGCACGCCGTCGTCGGTGGGCTGGATGGCTTCCACTTTGGTGCCGGTGAGCACTTTGATGCCCCGCTTGGCGAAGGCTTTGCCCAGTTCGGTGCCCAGTTCGGGGTCTTCGGCGGGCAGCAGGGTGGGCAGCATTTCCACCACCGTCACGGGCACGCCGTAAGCATTCCAAATGGTGGCAAATTCCACCCCGATGGGGCCGCCGCCGATGATGATTGCCGATTTCGGCAGGCGCTCCTGCAAGATGGCGTGGCGGTAGGTGAGGATTTTCTCCCCGTCGGCTTCCACGCCCGGAATCATGGCGGGGCGCGCACCAGTGGCGACTACGATGTTGGCGGTGCGCAGGGTGGTTTCGCCTTCGGCGGTGCTCACCACCACTTCGGTGGGGGAAGCCACCCGCGCCGCGCCCATCACGACGTCGATTTTGTTTTTCTTCATCAGGAAGCCCACACCTTTGGTGAGCCGCCCGGAAACTTTGCGGCTGCGCTTGACCGCAGCCTTGTAGTCCAGTTTCAGGTCGGAAAACGAGAAGCCGAATTCCTTGCCCTTCTTGCGCAGGGTGAAGGCGATTTCGGCGTTCTTGAGCAAGGCTTTGGACGGGATACAGCCAACGTTCAGGCAGACACCGCCGAGCCATTCTTTATCCACAATGGCTGTTTTCAAACCCAACTGCGCGGCCCGAATAGCAGAAACATAGCCCGCCGGGCCTGCGCCGATGATGACGACATCGTAAAGTGCCATGGGGTCCTCCGAGTGTGGTTGCTTGGTTAGGAAGGGACTGGGAGGGATTGAGGTATTGAGGGATTGGGGGGCTTTCCCCAGTTGCCCCAGCACCCCAGTTGCCTCAGTACCCCAGCACCCCAGTACCCCAGTTATCCCAGCACCTCAATTGCCTCCGTTGCCTTCTACCGCCAGTTCTCCAAAATCTCTACCACTTTACCTAAGAACATATCGGCCACCGCGCCATCCACCACCCGGTGGTCGAAGGACAGGCTGAGGTAAATCATCGGGCGGATGGCGATGCTGTCGTTGCCTAAGTCGTCGGTGACCACGATGGGGCGCTTTTTGATGGCGCCGGTGCCCATGATGGCGACGTTGGGCTGATTGATGATGGGGGCGGCAAAGAGAGAGCCGGTGACGCCGTGGTTGGTGACGCTGAAGGTGCTGCCGCTGATTTCGTCGGGGCGCAGTTTGCGGCTGCGGGCGCGCTCGGCCAGGTCGTTCACCGCGCGGGCAATGCCTAACAACGAAAGTTCGTCGGCGTGGCGGATGACCGGCACGATGAGGCCGTCTTCGTCCAGCGAGACCGCCATGCCGATGTTGACTTCCTGGTGCCAGATCAGCCCTTCCTCGCTCCACGAGGTGTTGACCAGGGGGAAGGCGCGCAGCGCCTGGGCCGCGGCGGCGATGAAGTAGGCGGTGAAGGTCAGGCGCACGCCCGCCTGGGCAAATTCGGCCTTGTGGGCAGCGCGGTGGGCGGCCACGCGGGAGAGGTCGGCTTCCATCACGGTGACGGCATGGGGCGCGGTGAACTTGGAGCGCACCATGTGTTCGGCGATGGACTTGCGCATCCGGTTGAGGGGTGCGATGGTGTCGCCAGGCAGCATGGGGGAAGGCGCGGGCTTTGCACCCGGCGGCGGGCCGACTGGCGCGGGGGCAGCCGCGGGTTGCGGTGGTGGGGCAGCAGGCTGCGGTGCAGGGACTGCCGCGGGCGCGCCGCTTTCCAGATAAGCCAGCACATCCTCTTTGGTGATGCGCCCGTTCAGGCCGGTGCCCTTCACGAAAGCCAGGTTGATGCCCTTTTCGTTGGCGAGTTTGGCCACTAAAGGCGAAATGTAGCCCAGTTGGGGGTGGCGTCCGGGGCGGTATTTTTCGGGCGGGGGTGGCGGGGGGGCTGCCGCCGGGGGCGGCGGAGGAGGTGTGGGGGCGGCTGCCGGTTGCGCCGCGGGGGCGGGGGGCGGTGGGGGTTCCGGCGCGGGTTGACTTTGCGCCGCGGGGGCAGGTTCGCCTTCGGGCACGGCTTCGCCGGGTTCCCCAATGTAGGCAATGACGGCATCTACCGCCACGGTGGCGCCTTCCGGGTAAAGGATTTTCAGCACCGTGCCCGACGCCGGGGCGGGAATCTCCGTATCCACCTTGTCGGTCGCAACCTCCAGCAAAGGCTCCAATTCTTCGACCGTCTCGCCTTCCTGCTTCAGCCAACGGGAAATCGTGCCTTCGACCACACCTTCACCAAGTTTAGGCAAACGGACTTCGACGGGCATGGTTCCTCCTCGTTAAAAAAGTAGGGAGCGGCTAAAACCGCTCCCTGAGGTTGCGCAGGCGCGTGTGAATAAGGATAATGACCACAATAAGGACGAGAAAGAGGTGGGGCAAAATCCAGGGGGTCAACGTACACCTCTGCCAACGCAACGTGTGAGTTTGAAAAAAGCCGCGGCTCAACGCTGAGCACTCGTTACCATTTTACCAAAACTCAGCGGAAACGCAACTGGGTTATAATACCCCTATGCTTCCTGGCGCTTTTCGACGTATTCTTCCCGCTTCAGCCGGCCTGTTTTTCGTAGGCTTCAGCGGTGCCGCGCTGCTGGTTTTCAGCGCCTACCCCGTGCTGTGGGCGCGCTGGGCTTTCTTTCTCTGCCTGACCGCTGCGCTCACCGGCCTTACCATGCCCGCCTTCGCCTACCTGCACCACCGCTTTCCCGGTCCGCGCCCGGCCACCGAGCGCACCGTCTTACGGGAAGGCCTATGGGTAGGGCTCTACGCAGGCGTGTTGGGCTGGCTGCAACTTGGGCGAGTGCTGACCCCGTGGTGGGCCTTCCTGCTGGCCGCGGCCTTCGCGGTGCTGGAAGCCTTGCTGTTGCTCGGCGAGCGCAGCCGGAAACCGTCGTAAATCCAGGTGCCCTAAAGCCGGGCACGTGGCCCACTCATTCCCCTTTTTCTTCCCCCGGCGAGGATCTTATGCGAACCGACCTGGATGCCTTCCTGGAAACCCACAACCTGGACGCGTTGCTGGTGCTCGGCCCCGCGCAGCACAACCCGGCCATGACCTACCTCACCGGCGGTGCACACCTCACAAGCGCGGTGCTGATCAAGCCGCGCGGCGGCGAACCCACCCTGTTCTACAACCCGATGGAGCGCGACGAAGCCGCCAAAACTGGCCTGCCCACCCGCAATCTGGCCGATTTCCCCTGGAGCCAGTATCTGCGGGAAGCCGACGGCGACGAAAGCCTCGCACAGGCCCTGCGGTTGCAGGCCCTTTTGGAAACCGCCAACCTCACCCGCGGGCGCTTAGGCGTAACCGGCAGAGTGGAACTCGGGCCTGCATACAGCACGCTTCAAGCGCTGCAAAGCCTGCTGCCCGATTTGGAAATCGACGGCAAAGCCGCCCACGACGCGCTGCTTGCCACCCGCCGCACCAAATCCGACGACGAAATCGCCCACATCCGCCGCATGGGGCAGATTACCACCGAAGTCGTCGGGAGGGTGGCCGACTTCCTCAGCAGCCAGCACGGCAAAGACGGCCTGCTGGTCAAGGCCGACGGCCAGCCCGTCACCATCGGCGAGGTGAAGAGGCTGATCAACCGCTGGCTGGCCGAACTGGGCGCGGAAAACCCCGAAGGCACCATTTTTGCCCAGGGGCGCGACGCGGGCGTGCCCCACAGCACAGGCGACGACAACGCGCCCCTGCGGCTGGGAAGCCCCATCGTGTTCGATATTTTCCCCTGCGAAGCGGGCGGCGGCTATTTCTATGATTTCACCCGCACGTGGTGCCTCGGCTACGCGCCCGACGACGCCCAGGCGCTTTACGAAGACGTACTCACGGTGCATCAGCAAATCATGGCCGAACTGCGCCCCAACGGCCTGTGCCGCAACCTGCAACGCCGTACGTGCGAACTGTTCGAAGCCCACGGCCACCCCACCAGTTGCCGCCAGGCCAACCTGCAGGAAGGCTACGTCCACAGCCTGGGGCACGGCCTGGGGCTGGACGTCCACGAAGCACCCTGGTTCCGCGCCAGCGAAACCAACACCGACCGGCTGGAGCCCGGCGTGGTCTTCACCGTCGAGCCAGGCTTGTATTATCCGGAGCGCGGCCTGGGCTGTCGGCTGGAAGACACTGTTTGGGCGCGGCCCGATGGCACGTTCGAAGTGCTGGCCGACTTCCCGCTGGATTTGGTGTTGCCGGTGAAGGGGTAGCAGGTTGCAAGTGGCAGGTTGCAGGTTGCAGGTTGCAAAGGGCAGGTTGCAAGTGGCAAAATGCGAGTAGCGAATGATGACCCGAATCCTGGCAATTGAAACCTCGTGCGATGAAACCGCCGCCGCGGTGGTGGAAGACGGCCGCCGTGTGGTGAGCAACGTCGTGGCCTCGCAAATCGAAATTCACGCCCGCTATGGCGGCGTGTTTCCCGAGGTGGCCTCGCGGCAACACGTGCTCGCCATCGTGCCCGTAGCCGAACAGGCCCTGCAGGAAGCCCACCTCACCCCCGCCGAGGTCGACGCCATCGCCGTCACTCGCGGCCCCGGCCTGCCCGGCTCGCTGGCCGTCGGCATCAACTTCGCCAAAGGGCTGGCGCTGGCTTCTGGCACCCCGCTGATCGGCATCAACCACCTGGAAGGCCATATCTACGGCGCATGGCTATACGAAGGCGAGGAGGCACCCCCACCGCCCGCCTTCCCCGTGCTGGCGCTGCTGGTTTCCGGCGGGCACACCGAACTCGTCTTCATGGAAGACCACCTGCACTACCGGCGGCTGGGCAGCACCCGCGACGATGCTGCGGGCGAAGCCTTCGACAAAGTCGCCCGCCTGTTAGGGCTGGGCTACCCCGGCGGCCCGGCCATCCAGAAAGCCGCCGAAAACGGCGACCCCGCCGCCTTCGCTTTCACCCGCCCCTGGCTGAAAGACACCTGGGATTTTTCCTTCAGCGGCCTGAAAACCGCGGTGCTGCGCGCCGTCCGGGAAATCGAAGCCGCAGGCAAGCCCTTGCCCGTGGCACACCTCGCCGCCAGTTTCCAGGCCACCGTGGTCGATGTGCTCGTCGGTAAAACGCTCAAAGCCGCCGAAGCCCTGGGGGCCAGGAGCATCGTGGTCGCCGGCGGCGTCTCGGCCAACCGCCTGCTGCGGGAACGCATCACCGCCGAATCTCCCGTGCCCGTGCACATCCCCCCGCTGCGCTACTGCACCGACAACGCCGCCATGATCGCCGCCGCGGGCTATCAGCGCTTCACCGCAGGGCAAAGGGATGGGCTGGATTTTGACTTGATGCCGCGATGGGCAATTGCGTGACATCTTTTGCGATTCAGAATTAGCGATTTAGGATTTGCGCTTCATTCCCCAAAGCCAACACCTCAATACCCGAACACTCTAATACCTCAATTCCTCCAAACACCCAGGCAACAAGCGACCAAGTAACCAGGTAACGCCCTCCCATGTCCTTCGTTCACCTCCACGTCCACTCCGAATACTCCCTCCTCGACGGCCTGCCCAAAGTCCAGGCCTTAGCCCACGCGGCAGCAGAAATGGGCATGCCTGCCCTGGCCCTCACCGACCACGGCGTGATGTACGGCGCCGTAGAGTTCTACAAGGCCGCCAAAGCCGCCGGCATCAAGCCCATCCTGGGCATCGAAGCCTACATGGCCGCCCGCCGCATGACCGACCGCACGCGCGCAGACAAAAAATCGTCGCACATCCTGCTGCTGGCCCAGAACGAAACCGGCTACAAAAACCTGCTCAAACTCGCCAGCGCCGCCCAACTGGAAGGTTTTTACTACTACCCGCGCATCGACCACGAAATGCTTGCCGAGCACAACGAAGGCCTGATTGCCACCACCGGTTGCCTTTCCGCTGAAATTCCGCGGGCCCTGCGAGCGGGCAAGGAAGAGGAAGCCCGCCGAAAACTCGCCTGGTACGTCGACGTTTTCGGTCGCGAGCGCTTCTTCGTGGAACTGCAAACGCACCAGATTCCTGAATTGGAAACCGTCAACCGCGCCCTCATTGACCTGGCGCGGGAATTCGGCCTCAAACTCATCGCCACCAACGACGTCCATTATCTCAAGCCCGAAGACGCCCGCCTGCAAGACGTCCTCATCGCCATCCAGACCGGCAAATTGCTCAACGACCCCAAGCGGATGCGGATGACCGACAACACCTATTACCTGCGTCCGCCGGAAGAAATGGCCGCCCTCTTCGCCGAGGTGCCAGAAGCCATCAGCAATACACTGCTGGTTGCCGAAATGTGCGATGTGCACCTGCGTTTCGCCGACGCCAGCAACCCCGAAGACAAAACCGGCTACAAACTGCCACGCTTTGAGGTACCCGAAGGCCACACCGCCGAAACCTACCTCCGACACCTGTGCGAGCAAGGCCTGCAAGAGCGCTACGGCGAGCGTGCCGACAGCCCCGAAGTGCGCGAGCGCCTGGAACACGAACTCGGCATCATCCACAAAATGGGATTCGATGCCTACTTCCTCATCGTGTGGGACCTGGTCAAGCACGCCCGCGAAGAAGGCATCTGGTACAACGCCCGCGGCTCGGCGGCCGGTTCCATCGTGGCCTATGCCCTGCGCATTACCATGGTGGACCCCCTGGAACACGGGCTGATCTTCGAGCGTTTCCTCAACCCCGGCCGTATCTCCATGCCCGACATTGACCTCGACTTCCCCGACGACCGCCGCGACGAAATGATGCGCTACTGCGCGGTCAAATACGGCGAAGACAAAGTCGCCCAAATCATTACCTTCGGCACCATGAAAGCCCGCGCCGCCGTGCGCGACGTCGGCCGGGTGATGGACATCCCTCTCAGCGAAGTCGACAAAGTCGCCAAACTCATTCCCAACGTGCCCGGCAAGCCGGTTTCCCTCGACGATGTCCTCGGCTTCTCGGCGCAAAGGGAATCCGACCCCAAGAAGCGGAAAGACAAAGAAAAACTCGTCGTGCCCGAACTGGTAGCGCGCTACAAGCAGGAAGACTACATCCGGGAACTGCTCGACACCGCCCGGGCCATGGAAGGGGTGGTGCGCAACGTCGGCACCCACGCCGCGGGCGTCATCATCACCGATGAGCCGATCACCGAATACGTCCCCCTCCATCGCCCCACCAGCAACGACGACAGCCTGCCCATCCAGAAAATCACACAATACGAAATGTCCATTCTGGAATCCCTGGGGCTGCTGAAAGTGGACTTCCTGGGGCTGGCAACCCTCACCGTGATGGCGCGGGCATGCAAACTCATCGAAGCGCGTCACGGTATCCATTTCGACCTTTCCAATATCCCCACCGACGACCCGGCCTCTTACGAACTGCTGGGCAAAGGCGAAACGGCAGGCGTTTTCCAGGTGGAAGGCCAGGGCATGAGCCGCTACCTGATGGAGATGAAGCCCAAAGAACTCTCGCACGTCATCGCCATGATCGCTCTCTACCGCCCGGGGCCGCTGGAATTCATCCCCTCTTACATTCGCCGGATGCACGGCGAAGAACAACCCACCTACCGCCACCCCAAATTGGAACCCATCTTCAAGGAAACCTACGGTATTCCGGTTTACCAGGAACAGATCATGTTTGCGGCAATGGAACTGGCAGGCTACAGCGCTTCAGAAGCCGACGACCTGCGGAAAGCCATTGCCAAGAAAAAGGTCAAAAAACTCGAAAAACACAACAAGAAATTCATCGAAGGAGCCGTCGAACGCGGTATCCCTCGTGAAACGGCCACAGCCATTTTCGATGACTGGCTGGAATTCGCCCGCTACGGCTTCAACAAAAGCCACGCCGCCGATTACGGCGTCATCGCCGTCCAGACTGCCTACCTCAAAGCCCACTACCCGGCCGAATACATGACCGCCCTGATGTCGGTCGTCAAGCACGACACCGACAAAATCGCCTTCTACGTGGCCGATTGCCAGCGCATGGGCATCACCGTGCTGCCGCCCAGCGTCAACGCCAGCGGCTGGGATTTCCTCATCGAAGACCACGAAGGCCAACCCGCCATCCGCTACGCGTTGGGCGCCATCAAAAACGTGGGCAAAGCGCCGGTGGAAGCCATTCTGGAAGCCCGCGGCGACCGCCCCTTCGCCGACCTGACCGACTTCGTTTACCGCACCGACCTGCGCAAAGTCACCCGACGGGCGCTGGAAAGCCTCATCAAGGCCGGCGCGCTGGACGACTTCGGCGACCGGCAGGCGCTGTTAGCCACCCTCGACGATATGATGGCGATCAACGCCGCCCATTTTCGCGCCAAAGAGGCCGGGCAGTTTTCCCTCTTCGGCCCCGAAACCGGCCTGCGCCAACCCGTGCGGCTGCGCGAGCCGGAATATCGCGAAGACCGCCTGGGCGTGCTCGCGTGGGAAAAGGAACTCACCGGCACCTACCTTTCCGAACACCCGCTGGCGCCCGTGCGCGAGGTGCTGTGCAAGGCCATTACCCACACCTCCCAGCAACTCGGCGGGCTGCCGCCGCACAGCCGGGTTTGGGTCGGCGGCATGATTACCGGCCGCCGTACCACCCGCACCAAAAAAGGCGACGAAATGGGCTTTGCCGCCCTGGAAGACCTCGAAGGGCACATCGAACTGGTGCTCTTCCCCCAGGCGTGGGCACAATTTGCCGGCTTGCTCGACATCGGCAAAGTGGTGCTGGTCTATGGCCGCGTCGACACCTACGGCGGTTCGCCCAAAATCCTGGTTGAGCGGGTCGAAACCGACCTGCACCTCATCACCACGCAAGAGGGCAAAGTGGTTGGCGTGAAACGCCCGGTGGTTGCGCGCCCCAACGGGGGGAAGAAGCGCAAAACCTCCCCTCGCAACGGCAATGGCAAAGGCAAAGGCAAACAGCGCGGCAAGGCCAAAGCCGCTTCCCGGCAGGCGCGCCCCACCGAGCCGCCTCCGCCGCCCGAGGCTTTCCCCGAAGCGTGGGAAACCACAACCGCGCCACCGCCCCCCACCGACCTGCGGGAAGACGACGCCCTCCCCCTGGCCGTTGCTGAGCCAGCAGCCGCTTACGCTGCTTCGTCGGCGAAAGCCACGGCCACGACGCCGCCTTCCCCACCGCCCCCGGCCGAGCCCACGTCGCCACCACCGCCCTCGCCCCCCCCCTCAACGGCAGCGGCTTCCCCCACCGCCGCACCGGATGCCCCCACAAAAACCGCGCCGCCGTCTGCAGCCCCGG
>DRMV01000024.1 GCA_011322445.1 Chloroflexota bacterium
AAACCAGGGCAAACTCAAAATCCTCGGCCAGTTGACCTCCGATGAGCAACTCGGCTTCGTCTTCCCGCCCGGAAGCCCCCTCAAGGATGCCGTCAACGCTGCGCTTGAATCCATGAAAGCCGATGGCACCCTCCAGGCCCTCAACAAAAAATGGGGGCTGACCCAGTAATCGTATTTCCCCAATCGCGGGGCGAGAAGGCCTTCTCGCCCCGCGACGCTTTTCGCGAGGCCCATCGCCCTGTTCGGCCGTGCCCGTCAGGGCGATAGGGGCTTTTGCTCATCCAACGACAAGCCAAGGAGCCGCCAATGCCGGAAGAAGCCCCTGCCGTTGTAAACGAAGAACGCCGCCAACAAGGCATCATCCCGTGGGATAAAGTGCCGTGGTGGGTTGTCATTTTGCTCGCCCTGGGGTTGTTCCTGACCTACCTCATCATGGCCAACCCCCAATACCACGACACTTTCAATTACCTGCGCTCGGGTGTGGTGATGACGTTGCGCATCACCTTCTCAGCCTATATCTTTGCCGTATCTGCAGGTTTGCTCATTGGCCTGGCCCGCACCTCAAAGAACAAGGTCATTTACACCATCGCCACGCTATATGTGGAAATCATGCGCGGCATCCCCATGGTGGTGCTGATGCTCTACGTCGCCTTTGCCTTGGTCCCTGCCACGGTGGGCCTGATCAAATCCTTCGGCGCGTGGGGCCTGGCCCACACCCAAAACGCTATTCTGACCGACATCTTCACCGCTTTCAGCCATGCCACCCCGCGCGACCTCCCGATGGATGTGCGCGCTATCATTGCCCTGGCAATGGGTTACGCAGCCTTCGAAGCCGAAGTTTTCCGGGCAGGCATCCAATCCATCGGCCGCGGACAAATGGAAGCCGCCCTTTCGCTGGGCATGAACTACTTCCAGGCCATGCGCTTTGTCATTCTGCCACAAGCCGTCCGTCGGGTGTTGCCCCCCCTGGGCAACGACTTTGTCGCCTTGCTCAAAGACTCCTCCCTCGCCACCGTGCTGGCCGTGCGGGAAATTACCCAAATGGGGCGGTTGCGGCGGGCTTCCACTTTCCGCGTGATGGAAACCTTCAATGTGGTCGCCTATCTTTACCTCTCCATGACACTTTTCCTCTCCGGCCTGGTGCGGCTGCTGGAACAAAAGATGAAAATCAAAGAATAAAACGCCGCGCGCTGGACTTTTTTATCCCCTTTTTATCTCTCTGACCACTGCCTGTGTTATAATACCGCCATGCTGTCCATGACTTACGCGCTGACCACCATGCATCATCACGGTATGATGACTACCCCCGCACCGGGTGGTGGTTAGTGCACGCATGGGCACAGGCTTTCCCGTACCTGCTTGGCACACCAACCACCCCCGGCATTCAACCGGGGGTTTTTCGTTTATCCCCATGCATGAGGTGTTCCCTTGACCCAACGAACCGATATTCGCCTCTCCCTTCCTTCCAAAGGGCGCTTAGGGCAGGCCGCACTGGATTTCCTGGCCGAGGCCGGCCTGCGGGTAAACAAACCCAACCCTCGCCAATATAGCGCGACCATCCCGTCTTTACCCAACCTCACCGTGCTCTTTCAGCGTGCGGGCGATATCGTCGTCAGTGTGCGCGACGGCAGCGTGGACTTCGGCATCACCGGCATGGACCTGGTGGCCGAAAAGCGCGGCGAAAACGGCCACGTGCTGGTACTCCACGACGCGCTGGGCTTCGGCCACAGCACCCTCACGCTGGCCGTACCCGAAGATTGGCCAGTGCAAAATCTGGAAGACCTGCGGGCTTACGCCGCACGCCTGGCACACCCACTGCGGGTGGCAACCAAGTTCCCCAACCTCACAGCCACCTTCCTGAAGCAGCACGCCATTCCCCATCGCCTGATTTGGGCTGAAGGCACGCTGGAAACCGCACCGGCCATTGGCTACGCGGACATGATCAGCGATCTGGTTTCCAGCGGCCAAACCTTGCGCGACAACCGCCTGCGCCCCCTTGCCGATGGTGCGATTTTGCCTTCCCAGGCCGTGCTCATCGCCAATCGGGGAGCCCTGCAAACCCGCCCCGAAGTGCTGTCTGTCGCCCGCCGCCTGCTGGAATACATCGAAGCCCACCTGCGTGCGCAGGAAAACCTGCTGGTGATTGCCAACATGCGCGGCGAAAGCCCGGAAGCCATCGTGGAGCGCATCTTCAGCCGCCCCACCATCGGCGGCCTGCAAGGCCCCACCATCAGCCCGGTGTATGTGCGCGACGGCAGCCCGTGGTATGCCGTGACCATCGTGGTGCGCCGCGACCAGTTGCCCGACGCCATCGCCGACCTGCGTGCCATCGGCGGCAGTGGCATCATCGTCACACCGGTAACCTACATCTTCGAAGAAGAGCCGCCACGGTATAAGGCGATGTTGGAAGCACTGCAAAATCAGGAATGAGGAATGGCGAATTGCGAAGCGTTTTCCGCCATTCGCAATTCGCCATTCGCAATTTGCGTGAAGGAGCGTTCCCCGTGCTACGCATTTACAACGCCACCACCGCCCAACGCACTATCTTGCGCCGCACGCCGCCCGACGAATTCCCCGTGAGCGAGCGGGTGCAGCAGGGCATTGCCCAAATTTTCGGCGAGCCGCTGACGCCGGAAGAGGCCGTGGCGCGCATCTTGCGCGATGTCCGCGCCCGCGGCGACGTCGCGCTGCGGGATTGGACACACAGACTGGACGGACTGGATTTGGACGCGTTCGCCGTGCCGCGAGAAACGTGGCAACGCGCGCTGGACACCCTCGCGCCGGACGTGCGGGCAGCCCTGGAAGCCGCGGCCGAGCGCATTCGCGCTTTCCACCAGCGCCAGCCCCTGACCTCGTGGCTCACGCAGGAAATGGGCGGCACGGTGGGGCAACTCATCCGCCCCATCCCTCGCGTGGGGCTGTATGTACCCGGCGGCACCGCGCCCCTGCCTTCCACGGTGCTCATGTCCGCCATTCCCGCGCGGGTGGCTGGCGTGCCGGAAGTGGTCGTCGTCACGCCGCCCCATCGGGAAAACCCGCCCGAATTTGGCTATGCGAACCCCGCGATTCTGGCCGCGTGCGCGCTCGCGGGCGTGGACGCGGTTTACACCCTGGGCGGCGCGCAGGCCATCGCGGCACTGGCTTACGGCACCGAAAGCATCCCCCCGGTGGACAAAATATTCGGCCCCGGCAACCTGTTTGTCACCTTAGCCAAGCGGCGGGTGTTCGGCGTGGTGGGTATCGATGGGCTGGCCGGCCCCACCGAAACCGTGGTGATTGCAGACGAAAGCGCCAACCCCGCGTGGGTGGCCGCGGATTTGCTGGCCCAGGCCGAGCACGATTTCTTAGCCTCAGCGATTTTGCTCACCCCCTCTCGCGTGCTGGCCGAGGCCGTGCAGGCCGAAGTGCAACGCCAAATGGCAATGCGAAGCCGCGCGGACGTCATCGCGGCTTCCCTAACGCACCGCGGCGGCATCGTGCTCACCCGCGATCTGGAAGAGGCTGTGGACTTAGCCAACACCTACGCGCCCGAACACCTCGCGCTCTCGGTACGCGAACCGTGGCGGCTGGCCGAGCGCGTGGTCAACGCAGGCGGCATTTTCCTCGGCGAACATTCCTACGAGGTGCTGGGCGATTACGTCGCCGGCCCCAGCCATGTGATGCCCACGGGCGGCTCTGCCCGCTTTGCCTCCCCCTTGAACGTCTGGGATTTCGTGAAAATCGTCAGCCTGGTCGCGCTGGATCCCGCCACCGCGTCGGCTTTGGCCGCCCCCGCGGCTACCATCGCGGACGCGGAAGGGCTGGACGCCCACGCCCATGCGGCGCGGGTGCGGCAAAAACAGCGGATTGTGAAGAGGAAAACCGCATGACCAAGCCCCTAACTTCCCCCCGCCCCCACCTTGCCGCGCTGCCGCCCTACACGCCGGTGCTGCCCTTCGAGGTTCGGGCAGCCCAACTGGGGCGCGCGCCTGAGGCTATCGTCAAACTGGACGCCAACGAAAACCCCTACGGCCCCTCGCCGCTGGCGCGCCGCGCCCTGGCAGACCTGCGCTACGCGCACATCTACCCCGACCCGGAAAGCCGTGCGCTGCGGCAGGCGCTGGCTGCGTTCACCGGCGTGCCCGCAGAGCACCTGCTGGTCGGTGCGGGTGCAGACGAACTCATTGACCTGCTCATGCGCGTGATGCTGGAACCTGGCGACAAGGTGCTGACGTGCCCGCCTACCTTCGGCATGTACGCCTTCGATGCCCGGCTGAACGCGGCGCAAATTGTGGAAGTCCAACGCCTTCCTGACTTTGCCCTCGACCTCGACGCCATCCGCCGCGCCGTGGAGGAACATCGCCCCAAACTGCTCTTCCTCGCCACGCCCAACAACCCCGACGGTTCGCTGCCTTCCCCCGAAACCTTAGCCGCTCTGCTGGACTTGCCCACGCTGGTAGTGCTCGACGAAGCCTATATCGAGTTTGCCGACGAGGCCCTGGGGCGCCACACGAGCCGCATCACGCAAGTGCCGCGCCGCGACAACCTCATTGTGCTGCGCACCTTCAGCAAATGGGCGGGGCTGGCTGGCCTGCGGGTAGGCTATGGTGCGTTCCCGGCCTGGCTGATGCCCACCCTCTGGAAAGCCAAACAGCCCTACAACGTCAACGTTGCGGCGCAGGAAGCCGCCCACGCCACCCTCCACGACCTGGAAGAGCGGCAACTGGTGGTCGCTCACCTGCGCTACGAGCGGGAACGCCTCTATCGCGGCTTGCAGGCCATTCCCTATCTGGAGCCCTACCCCAGCCACGCCAACTTCATCCTCTGCCGCGTGGTCGGGCAGGATGCCGCAGCCCTACGCCAGCGTTTGGCTGAGGAATTCGGCATCCTCATCCGCTACTTCGCCAAACCCGGCCTGGAAGACCACATCCGCATTTCCGTAGGCCGCCCGCAGGATACCGATAGCGCGCTGGAAGCGCTGCGATTTGCAATTTAGGCTCTGCGATTGGCGCTCGACAAACACCCGACACTCCGCCCCCCGACACTCGACGCCCGAAGGAGTTCCCCATGCCCAATCCTCTCATCCTCAAATTCGGTGGCACTTCGGTTGGCACGCCGGAAGCCATGCAGCAAGCAGCCCGCGTGATTTCCCAAACGCGCACCCAGCATGGGCCAGTGGTGGTGGTCACGTCTGCGCTCAGTGGCGTCACCGACCGGCTGTTGGCGGCCACGCGCGCGGCCGCGCGAGACGGGCACAACGGGCAAAGCCGCGCCCAGGCTACAGAAGCCATTTACGCAGCCCATCAGGCCATCGCCGCGGCTCTGCTGCCGCCGGAACGCCGAGCATCCGCGCTGGACGCGGTGCGCCAGCGGGCGGAGACCTTCCGCCGGTTGGTGGAAGCCATTGCAGTATTGGGCGAAGTGACCCCGCGAGCCTACGACGCGGTGGCTTCCCTGGGGGAGCGTATGAGCGCCCCTCTGCTGGCCGCAGTGCTGGAAGCCCAGGGCACCCCCGCCCAGGCAGTGGACGCGGCAGAACTGATCGTTACCGACGCGACTTTCCAAAACGCGCGTCCCGATCTGGAGGCTTCCACACCAAAGATGCGCGCGGTGCTGGAGCCCCTCTTGGAGCAGGGCATCACGCCAGTGGTCACCGGCTTTATCGGTGCAACGCCTGAGGGCGTGACCACGACCCTGGGGCGGGGAGGCAGCGATTACACCGCCGCGCTTTTGGGCGCGGGTTTGGGCGCGGCCGAGGTATGGATTTACACCGACGTGGACGGCGTCATGAGTGCGGATCCCCGCATCGTGCCCGACGCCCGCACTTTGCCCCGGCTTTCCTACCGTGAGGTCGCGGAACTGGCCTATTTTGGCGCCAAAGTGCTGCACCCCAAAACCATCCGCCCCGTGGTCGAGCGCGGCATTCCCCTGCGGGTGCGCAACACGTTCAATCCTGATGGCCCCGACACGCTCATCGTGGCACAGGCTCAAACCGTGGCCGGCACCATCAAAGCCGTGACCCTGATCCGCGACCTGTGCCTGCTCACCGTGGAAGGCCGCGGCATGTTAGGCGTTCCCGGCGTCGCGGCACGCACCTTCGGCGCGGTGGCAGGCACCGGCACCAGCGTCATCCTGATTACCCAGGCTTCTTCGGAACAAAGCATTACCTTCGCGGTGCCTACCCGCGCCGCCGAAAAAGTCGCCGCTGCCCTGGAAAACACTTTCGCCGCCGAAATCGCTCGCCGAGACATCGACCGGGTGCGCTTGTTGCCTTCCGTGGCTATCGTCACGGTCGTTGGGACAGGCATGCAGCAAACCCCCGGTGTGGCCGGGCGCATTTTTACCGCGCTGGGCAACGCAGGCGTCAATGTGCTCGCCATCGCGCAAGGCTCTTCGGAAGTGGCCGTGAGTTTCGTCGTGGAAGCCGAAGAGGCAGAAGCCGCGATGCGCGCGGTGCATGGGCTGACGAGGGCATAATAGCGAGTTGCGAATTGCGAGTTAGGAAAGTCAGGAAGGTTAGGCAAACAACCAGGTAACCAGGTAACCCATCACCAATCCCCGAGGTTCCCCATGTCCCCAATTCCTCCGTCCCCAAATTCCCAATCCCCAATCCTCCCCTCCGCCCCCATCCCCGTCGCGATTTTAGGCGCGACGGGCACCGTCGGCCAACGCTTCATTAGCCTGCTCGACGGCCACCCCTGGTTCCGCGTGGTGGCCCTCACCGGCTCGGAACGCCGCGCCGGGCAGCGCTATGGCAAGGCCGTCCACTGGCTGCTTTCCAGCCCCTTGCCTGCCTGGGCTGCCGGGATGCCGCTGCTGCCCACCGACCCCGCCAGCCTGAACGGCGTGGCCCTGGCCTTCTCGGCCCTACCCAGCGACGTGGCCCGCGAAGTGGAACCCCAACTGGCCGCGCGGGGCATCTGGGTGTGCTCCAACGCCTCGGCCTTCCGCCGCGAGCCCGATGTGCCCATCCTGATGCCCGAGGTCAACGCCGACCAAACCGCCGTGCTGGAAATCCAGCGCCGGCGCCGCGGCTGGAAGGCGGGCATCGTGACCAACTCTAATTGCACCAGCAGCGGCATGACCGTGACGCTCAAAGCATTAGACGACGCCTTCGGGCTGGAAAAGGTGTTCGCCGTCTCCATGCAGGCCATTTCGGGCGCGGGCTACCCCGGCGTGGCCTCGCTGGACATCGTGGGCAACGTCATCCCCTACATCGGCGGCGAGGAAGCCAAGGTGGAATGGGAGCCGCGCAAGATGTTAGGGAAGGCCATCCCCGAGGGCATCCGGCTGGCCGACTTTCGCATTTCGGCGCACACCAACCGGGTGCCCGTGGTGGATGGGCACACCGTAGTAGCATCGGTCGCGCTGCAACGCAAGCCCGCGGGCGTTGAAGAAGCCATCCGTGCGCTGGAAGCCTACCAACCGCCAGCAATCGCTCGCGGCCTGCCTTCCACGCCTGCGCCGGTCATCGTGGTGCGCCGCGAGCCAGACCGCCCCCAACCGCGCCTGGACGCGTTCACAGGCCGCGGCATGACCACCGTGGTGGGGCGGGTGCGCTCCGACCCGATTTGGGATCTGAAGTTCGTGGTGGTTTCCCACAACACCGTGCGCGGCGCGGCTGGCGGCGCGGTCTACAACGCCGAGTTGCTTGTGCGTCAGCAGTGGGTCAAGCCCCGGTAAGGCGGGGCGTCGCAGTCTCCCCCTGAAGTTCCACCACGCGTCCATCGCGCAGGCGGATCACCCGGTCGGCGCGGGCGGCCACCTCATCGTCATGCGTCACCAGCACCACGGTGAGGCCGTATTCCTTGCGCATTTCGGCGATCAGGCGCAGCACCTCTTCGCCAGCGCGGCTGTCCAGGTTCCCCGTCGGTTCGTCGGCCAGAAGCAGGGTGGGGCGGTTGACCAGCGCCCGGGCCAGGGCCACCCGCTGCTGCTCGCCGCCGGAAAGTTGCCCCGGCAAGTGGTTCAGACGCTCGCCCAGGCCCACGCGTTCCAGCAATTGGCGGGCGCGCTCTTCCACATCAAAGCCGGCGCGGCGCTTGTAGGGCAACAGGGGGAGCATCACATTCTCCAACGCGGTCATTTCCGGGATGAGGTAGAACATCTGGAAGACGAAGCCGACGTGCTCCCGGCGGAAGTCGGCCAGAGCATCGCCCCGCAGGCTGCGGACGTCGGTTTCCAGCAGGCGCAATTGCCCCTCGGTGGGCGTGTCCAACGTGCCCAAGAGGTGCAACAGGGTGCTCTTGCCGGAGCCCGAGGGCCCCTGGATGGCGACGAACTCGCCCTCGTCCACGCTCAGGCTGACGCCGCGCAGCGCCTCCACCGGCACGCCGTCGCCGTACACCTTGCGTAAGTTTTCCGCTTGAATGATGCTCATGGTTGACTCCTTGTACTTCATCCACCGATTGACACCGATTTTCACCGATTTGGAAACCACAGAAAACACAGAATCCTACAGAAAACACAGAAGTTGTTATTTCTGTGCCCACTGTGCCTCCTCTGTGTCTTCTGTGTTTCTCTCATCAATCTGCGCTAATCTGTGTAATCGGCGGTTTTTTACCCACCGATTGACACAGATTTTCACCGATTTGGTTGTTGAAACCGCAGATTGCGCAGATTACGCAGAAAAATCTGTACGCCAAGGGCCCAAGGGGTTAACGCCAAGACGCCAAGAAAGCAAAGAGCGCAAAGAAATTTCTGTGTTCTCTGTGCCTCCTCTGTGTCTTCTGTGTTCCTCTCCTCAATCTGTGTAAATCTGTGTAATCTGTGGTTTCTATTCTCCACGCAACACCTGCGCCGGGGGGATGCGCGCCGCACGGCGGGCAGGCAGCCACGCTGCCACCACCCCCACCAGCCCCGGCAGCGCCACCCCCATCGCCAAAAGCCAGCCCAGCCCACGCGGGCTCGCCGCATACATCGCCCAGAAGGCACCCCAGCCCAGCAGGCCGCCCAATAGCCCACCCAAAACCCCGCTCAGCCAGCCTTCCCGCAGCACCACCCCGCGCACCGCGCCTTCCCGCCAGCCCAACGCCCGCAGCAGGCCGAATTCCTCGCGCCGGCTCGCCACCTCCGCGCTCAGGTCGTTCCCCGTCAGCAGCCCCGCCAACAGCAGCGTCAGCCCCACCATCAGCCCGTGCTCCGGCCCCAAATGCAGCAGGATGTACTGCCCCAGCAGCGTCGTCCGCAAATACGCCTGCCGATCCACCAGGATGGCCGCCAAAAGCACCACCAGCCCCCCGGCCAGCGCGTTCGCCAGCAGCACCGCCAACGCCCGCCGCGGCCGCCGCCGCCAGCCCGTCAGCGTGTAGCCCCACAGCGAACCCACGCCGCCGCGGCTCTTCTGCTTCTTTTCCCCACGCAAGCCCCCCATCCGCAGCACCGCCACCGGCGCCATCCGCACCACGCTCAGCGCTGCAGGCGTGGCCCCCAGCCCAAAGGCCGCCAACATTCCCACCGGCACCACGGCATACGCCCACCACGGCAGCGGCGCATGGCCTGCCGCCAACGCCGCCCCCCACGCGGCCAGCGCGCCCACCGCCGCACCCGCCGCCACCGCCAGCAGGTACGAGCCCACCGTCTGCCGCACCACCCAGCCCGTGCGCCAGCCCAACGCCTTGCGCAGGGCCAAGGCCTGCTGTTCCCGCGCCAGCATCAGCCAGCCCTGATGCACCGTGTACAGCCCCGCCACCACGGCCAGCAGCGCCAAGAAGAGCCACTGCCCTAAGTTGATGCGCTCCTGATAGGCCGTGGTCACGCCCTTGCGAATCCAGAATTCCTGCACCGTGCCCATATCGGGCACATCCACCAGCACCGGCGTGGGCGAGGAGCCTACCATGATGTCCACTTCTAGCCCGGTGCGGCGGTGGATTTCCCCGGCCACGGCTTCAATCTTCGCCTGCGCGGCAGGGGACATGGCTTCAATGCCCGCCACGCGCACCCGCACCGCGCTGATGCAGTCCTCGCGGCCGAGCACGGTGCAGACCGCGTCCACGGTGGTGAGGGCCAACGGCGGCGGCTGCAGGTAGCCCGCGGGGTTGAGGGTGGGGTAGAGCGGCTTGGGTGGGTTCACCGGCCGCCCCTGGGCGTCGGCGACCAGGAGCGCCGAGGGCGGGTAGTAAGTTTCCAGCGGTACTCGGTTCACATCGCTGGGGCGCGGCAAACGGCGGATGTCAATCACGCCCATGGCATAGAGGCTGAAAGGCTTGGTGGCCTCCATGTGGACTTGGCGGAAACGGGGGAAAACGAAAGCGGCCTGCCCGAAAGGGCGCTGCAGGCGCAGGTGAGGCATCGCGTCGGCGGCGGTTTCCCCTTCCGCCGTGTAAAGCATGGGCTGAGGTTGGGTGACTTCCTGCCATTCTGTGATTGTGGGCGTTCCTTCAATCGCGTGCCCCGGCCATTTTCCCCCAAAGGCGACGAACAGCGAGCCGACGATTTGGTTGTAGACCGTCTCCGTATCCCACGAGCGCTGCCAGAGCAACGAAGGGGCAAAGCGGGCCAGCGCCTGCTCGGGCGGGAGGGCAAGGATTTCTTCTTTGCTGGCATCCTCGGGGAAGGCATACAGCGCCGCGCGGGGCGTGTAGCGGATGTAGGGGGTCTGGTTCAGCCAGACGGGAATGATGGCCTTCTGCTCGCCAGAGGGCGATTTTTTGTACCGAATGGGGGCATTCTGGAAGGGTTTTCCCGAGACCACCGTTTTGTCCAGCCCCACCAGATGGCTTTCGGCCTCCGGGTCAATTCCGGCGATGGTGAGGGGAAAGCGCAGGTCAACCCTCACCCCGCGCTGCGGCGAAGCCTGCCAAAAGCCGCTCCAGCCCAGGTTCAGGGCTTGCTGGGGTGGCATTTGAGGTCGCGGCTGGCTCGTTTGCTGGACGAGGACGTACATCGTCCAGCGTTCCTTGCCTGCGCCGCTATCCGCGATGTCTTCTTCCTGCAGGAAGAAAAGGGTGCCTTCCTGCCGCGCGGGCAAGGGTTGAGTAAAAGCCACGACAGGCTGTGTAACGCCCAGCGGGGCCATGGGCGCGGCCACTTCCACTTCGGGCAGCGAGGCAATGGTGCGCCATTGGGCAATGGTGATGCCTCCGTAGGTGCCGGCGAGGTAATTGGCCGGCACCAGCCCGAGTTGCCGCTCGCTCGGCCAGTAATTGGCCTTGGGGCGCACCAAAATGTCGTACGTGGTGCGCCAGGTGTGGGCGGTAATGCGCCGGGTTTCAAGGCCGATTTGCCGTGAGGAGGCGACCAAGAAGATGCCCAGAAAACTGAGCAGAAAAGCCCCTAACAGCGGCATTATGGCGCGGTTGCGTCGCATAGGTTGCCCTCCTTGCCCTAAGTTCAGAGGCTTTTCAGGCGCTACCGGCGGAGCCGGGCGGTGTTTGGCCCCTCGCTGCAGCTTGAGCGCCCTGTTGCAGCCAATAAAGCCATGCCGTGCCGGGGAAGAAAAAGAGGAAGAAAAGCCAGAGCGACGGTTTGCAGGTGGGACGACGCAGAATTTCATTTGCCATCGCGCCCAACCACGCCACGAGGGTGCTCCAAAGCACCGCTTGCGCCAAAAGGAAATTTACGCTAACGCCGTATTTCAAGAGCATGTTGCCTCCCTGAGAGCGAAAAGCGCAGTTTATGAAAAATTACACACGAAATTCGTTACTTCGGCAGTTCGTTACTTGGCTGCCTGGTTACCTGGTTGCTTGATTTTCTAGCCGCCTCGGGCGCTCCCCGATTGCCGAATCCCGAATTGACGCATCCCAGATCACCATTCAAGTCGCGCCAATCTGTGGTTCCCTTCACCCGCGCGCTTTCAAAACGCCCCACAAGTTCAGCAAAAACAGCAAATCCAGCGTAAGCCCGGCAAAGTGGGCAGGGCCGACGTGCAGTTCAAAGCGCCAGACGGGCCTCAGCAGAGAGAAGCCCCAAAGGGGCTGCATCAGCGGCGGGAAGGTTCCCAGCAAGAGCAGGCCGGTGAGCAAGGTCATGAGGCCAAAAGCCCAGCGCGAGGCCGAAGCCACGGCGCTGCGGAAAGCCACAAAAGCCCCCAGCCAGAGCGCGGCAACGGCCAAAGCCAGGAGCCACATTTGAGTGGCGAAAGCAAGGCCACGGAAAGTGCGCCGCACTTCCTGCGCGGCCTGCATTCCCCCAAAATCGGCAGCCACAGCGGCCGCCAAAGCCACGACATTGAGCAACATCCAGCCCCAGGCGGCTTTTCGGGATGCGGTGGGAGAAACTGAAGTTGTGGCCATAAAACCCCTCCCTGGTCAAGGCCAGAACGACTACTTTCATTTTAGAGTCTATCCGAAAAAAGCCAAATCGTGCACAATGGAGGCAGCAGCGAATAACACAAAGGCCAAATAGTTTTCCGGTTTTTTGCACCAACGGGTGCGTACACTCCGGCGTTTCACCAGCCAACTTAGGGTGCGCTCCACGA
>DRMV01000025.1 GCA_011322445.1 Chloroflexota bacterium
AGTGGAACCGCCTTCCTGCGGCTGTGGTAGCCGCGGCGCAACGGCTGAAAAAAGTCACCATTGAAAACGCCGACTGGCAAACCATCCTGCGCCGCTACGATGCGCCCTCGACCCTGTTCTACTGCGACCCGCCCTACCTGGGCGAAACCCGCAGCAAGTGGGGCAAATTCCGCAAGGCTTACCGGTACGAATTTGCGGACGCCGACCACAGGGCATTAGCCGAAGCCCTGCAAGGCGTTCAGGGCATGGTGGTGCTCAGTGGCTACGCCCATCCACTGTATGCGGAACTCTACGAAGCCAAGGGGTGGGTGCGCCGGTGTATGAGCACCATCAACCAGAACGGCAGTCAGGCCCGCGAATGCCTGTGGCTCAACCCCGCAGCGCAGAAAGCAGGGCCGCAGCCATCGCTCTTCGAGACGGTGCAATGACCATTGGCCCTTCTTGTCCCCTCCCCGCCCCACCGTGGGAAACCGGCCAGCCCGTCCGCATGACGTGGACTGAAGCCCTGGGTTGGTTCGACCGCTACCGCCCCGAAGTGGTGGCCGTGTACCGGCGAAAGGGGCGCACGGTGGCCGTGGTGAGGCCGAGAAAGAATGAGAGGAGTGAACCTCATGCCCCAAAAGGTGTATCGCAAAATCGTTGAAATCGAGCAGTCGCCGTTCAATCGGCGCTACATGCTCGTGTTGGAGTGTGGTCATACCGTTTGGGTTTCGCGCCGCCCTCGGCGCGAGATGGTGCATTGCGAACAGTGCACCGCCCAACAGAACACCAAAGCCAAAGAGGTGAACCATGTCTGACTTGTACGAAATGCAATTCATTGGCCGTTTGGCCGCCGACCCTGAAGCCCGCTACACCTCCGAAGGCCGCCTGGTGGCAAACTTCCGGGTGGCGGTCAATCGCCGCTGGAAGGACGCCCAGGGTGAGCAGCAAGAGGCCACCGAGTGGGTGGACGTGGCTGCGTGGGGCAAACTGGGCGAACTGTGCGACCAGTACCTGAAGAAAGGCCGCCGCGTGTGGGTACGCGGACGCCCCGAAGCCCGCGCATGGATTGGCAAAGACGGCGAAGCCCATGCCGCCCTGCGCGTCACCGCCCGCGAGGTGCAATTCCTGGACGGCGGCAAGGAGGGCGAAGATGCGTAGCCTTCACTTGGTCGTGCGCCTGACCTACGACCCCCAAACCGCCCACAGCGGCGAAGACGACCCCGAAGCCAAGCGGTACTTCTTCGAGCACGTGCTTGGCGGGCGGCTGGTGTTGACTTCCCCCGAACTGGGCAAGATTGGGGAAGTGGAAGTGGTCGAGGTTTCGGATGAAGAAGCCCCCCGCCGCCTTATCGTTCGACCCGCTACTCATATTCCATCGGGAACCAGCCATTACCCCGACACCTTCACAGCAGCCCCTGATAGCGGCACAGGCTTTTTTGGTGGCGGCGGTGCCCGCGCTATGAAACCGACCTACCCCACCCCCTCACCGGCCCGCGTGTACCGGAACGAGGAGCCTGCCCCCTACGAGGTGTAGCAATGAAAGTGTCTGGGCGACTATTCCGTTCTGCCCCCTCCAAGCGGCGGCGCACGGGGAAAGGGCAAGGAAGAGAATACCAATGGCAGGTCATCAACGACCCTACCCCGGAACAAGCCTTCCTGGGGCGACTGTTCCGCCTGATTGACATCAAGCGCGGCGTCCGGGTGGGCACCTGGGAGGACGGCACACGCTGGCGCAACATCGTCACCGGCACTGAAATCGTGATCGAAAACGGCGAGATGGTGCGCCGGTGCGAATAAAAAAAGCGCCCCGCAGGAATGGCGGTTCCCGCGGGGCAAAGACAGAAAGTGTGGTGTTGCCATGACTATTTTACCAGAACCTTTGACATCCTCATCCCTTGCCCCGCGCCAAAGCGCCTTAGTGCAGCCAAAACCGGCGGGGCAACTGGCCGCCCGTCTCACCCGCCCC
>DRMV01000026.1 GCA_011322445.1 Chloroflexota bacterium
CAGCAACGATGAGGTCTTTGATTTGGGTGATGCGTTCTGTGGTAGACTTCATTTGGGAGTCCTTTGGTGAGAGATAGATGATGCGTTTATCTCTGTTATACCAGAGGACTCCTTTTCTACAACATTTGAGTGCTCCCTCATTGAGGCGTTGCGCGATGTGGTGTGCATCGGCCACGGCGTGTGACCAAGGAGGCCGTACCATGCTGAAGCGACTTGTGACCTGGAAAGGGTGGGAAAGCCCCTGGCTTGCTGCGGTGGGTGTGGGGGGCAGTGCGGCGTTGGCGGCAGCCATTGTGCGCTGGGTTTCCGCGTTTTGGGGTTTGGGAGCAAATTCCGATGGGTTGGCCTATTTGATTTTGACCCGCAGCCTGCTGGCCTGGAAGGGGTATGGCTATCCCCTCCCCGATGGCGGCATTAAACCCATGACACATTTTCCTCCCGGCTACCCGTTGACCCTTGCCGGGCTGAGCGCGCTGGGCCTGACGCCTGAGAACGCTGCGCTGGTGGTGAGCATGGTCAGTTTTGCGGCCCTGATCGGCTTCGCGGGTTGGGCGATGTATCGCGTGACACACCATGCATGGCCGGTGGTGGGGCTGGCGGCCTGGCTGGCGGTGGCTTTTGGCACGCTGCGGATTTATGCGTGGGTGCTTTCCGAAACGCTTTTTATGGCCTGGTTGTTCTTTGTGGGGTGGGCCTTAGCGCGTTGGCTGGAAGCCCCTTCCCGGCGACGAGCGTTGCTGGTGGGGCTGGCGGCGGGTTGGCTGGTGTACATTCGCTGGATTGGCCTGGTTGCCCTGGCTTGGGTAGGGCTGGTGATGCTGTGGGCATGGTGGCGGCGGAAGGTTGTGGCTTGGGGGGAGGCCGCGTGGGCGCTGGTGGGCGGGGTGCTGCCGCCGTTGCTGCTGATGGGTGTCAACCACCTGTGGGCCGGTGCGGCCACCAACCGCCGCATTCTCTGGCATCCCCCGGGGGCGGCCAAGTGGCGCGCTGCCCTGCAAACTTTAGCCGATTGGCTTGGCGGGGCTTTTGTTTTCCCCAAGGCCACGCCTTGGGGCTGGGGCGCGCTGGTGCTGCTCGGGGCGCTGGCGGCGGTGGCCCTGGGCTGGCGCTGGGGCTGGCTGCGGGAAAGCGCCCCCCGTGAGCGTTTTCAGGCCCTTTTGGTACAGTGGGGTGCTTTCATTGGAGTGTATTTCGTCGCTCTGGTTGCTGCAATTACCCTTGCCGATGCGGCCACCCCGATGGATTGGCGCTTGCTGGCGCCTTTGTTGCCCCCGGCTTCCCTGGTGGTCGGCGCGGCGCTGTGGGGCGTGTTGCGTTCCCGCCCGCGCGCCGCGGCCGCGGCCACGGCGCTGTGGGCGGTTTTCCTGCTGGCGACCCTTGTGGCCGACCATCACGCCTTTTTCGATGCGCGCTGGGGCGGCGTAGCGTTGCGGTCTTTCCGCTGGCAGCAGGCCCGAATTTGGAAAGACGCTCGCGCATTGCCCCCCGATGCTTTGCTGCTGACCAATGAGTTGGAAGCCACCATTTACTACACCCGCCGCCCCGCGCAGCCGCTGGTGGTGCCGGCCGCGAAAGGGGGCCGGCTTGTGGTGGTGGACTCTTCGACCAAAGAGGCGCGGGTGTTGCCTTACCCCGATATGGAAACCTGGGGCCGCGCGGTGGCTGAGAGGCTGGAAGGCCGCTGTGCCGCCGTGGTGTATGTGACCTTGAAGGCGCCGGAAAACCGTGCTTTGGAAGACGCCTTCCGGCTGATAAAACGCGAGAAGAGCGGACTGTTGCTGGCGCCGCCGGGCTCGGAAACCTGCCTGGGTGTGCAGCCTTGAGTGGCACGTTTCGGCTGGGCGCAGGCGCTTCGTCAGTGCTCAGCGCAGGCGTTGCATCCGGGGGAAGGCCACCATGTTGAGCGCAATCAAGCCTGCGCACACAGCCCCGGCCAGGAAGGCGGCCGCAGGCGCGCCGATATGGTCGCCCAGCGCGCCGATGGCCAGCGCCCCCACGGGATAAAAGCCCCCCAGCGCCCAGGTGTAGGCGCTCATCACCCGCCCGCGCAGCGCGTCGGGCACCAGCATCTGGATGAGGGTGTTGGTGAGCACCAACTGGGTGGTGAAGGTGTAGCCCAGCACCACCATCAGTGCCATGCTCAAGAGAGGGTTGCGGCTAAGGGCCAGCCCCATCAGCGCGGGGCCAATGAAGACGCGGCTGGCCAGCAAGGCGCGCCCTTTGTGCCAGCGTTCCCCCAGGAAAATGAGGCTGAGCGCCCCGGCGAGCGCGCCGACGCCTTGCGCGGCCATCAGGTTGCCGAAGCCCGTTGCCCCCGTGTGCAAGATGTCTTTGGCGAACACCGGCAACAAGGTGAGTGCTCCAAAGCCGGCCATGCTGAAAAGTGCGACCATGGTCACCAGCCCCAAGATGGTGCGTTCCCCTAACAGATAGCCCAGGCCCTGTTTGAGGTTGCCGAGAGGGTTTTCGGCGCGGGCTTCCAGCACTGGCGGGGGCAGGCGCATGAGCAGCAGCGAAACGATGATGGCGAGGAAAGTGATGGCGTTGATGGCGAAGGCAGGCGCTTCGCCTAGCGCAGCGACGACCATGCCGCCGATGCCCGGCCCGATGATGCGTGCCAGGTTGAACAGGGTCGAGTTCAGGCTGATGGCGTTGAGCAGGTCGTCTTTGTCGTCGTCTACCATTTCGACCACGAAGGCCTGCCGACCGGGCATGTCGAGGGCGTTCCCCAGCCCCAGCAACAAAGAGAGCACCAGAATGTGCCAGAATTGAATGACGCCCGCCCAGGTGAGCACGGCCAGCACCACCGCCAATACCATGAACCAGGTTTGGGTGAAAAGCAACAGCCGTCGGCGGGGGAAACGGTCGATGAGTACCCCCATGAATAGCGAAAAGAGCAATACGGGCAGGAAGTTGGCAAAAGTGACCAGGCCGAGGCTGGTCTGAGAGCCGGTGAGGTTATAGACCAGCCACTGGAGGGCGGTGGATTGCATCCACGAGCCGATGAGGGAAACCAGTTGGCCGAAGAAGAAGAGGCGGAAGTTGCGGTGGCGGAGGGCGCTGAAAGCGCGCCCCCAGGTGGAAGCAACGCTGGTCATGTTACCTCGGTAGTTGTTAGATAATTATCTATTTTGCGCCCCCAATGATACCACGGAACGGCAGCAGGCCAAGGGCCGCCGCTGTTTTTGCGAGAAGGGTTTGCGAGGGGAGAAGGGGGGCTTCAGGGCGTGACGGTAATGGTGCTGGTGGGGCTGCGCTGCGGCGGTCCGCTGTCGGCAGGGAGGACTTCTGCCCAGAAGTGGTGTTCCCCCGGTTGCAACGGCCACCACGCTTCACACTTCGGGGCAGGGCAGGTTGCCAGCAGCGCATCGTCGGCCCAGAGGCGCAACCGCGCCCCGGCCCAGGCGGTTTCGGCCACGACCTGGATTTCCTGCGCTTCGCTGGAGAGGTCGGGCGCGAGACGGTACGCGCTGCCGTTGGCGGGCGAGAGCAGCCGCACGGCGGCGTTTGGTTCGCCCTCGGTGGTGGGGGAAAGGGCGGGGAGGTCTTGCACCAGCGGCCAGCCGTGAGCGCGTGCCCAATTCCAGGCGCGGGGCGGCAGGTTGAGCGCGGTGATGGTTTGTGGGCCGTCAGGGGTGCTCACGGTCACCCGGCGGTAGACGTCGTCGGGCCGGGTGGGGGCGGTGCCTTCCAGGAACCAGGCAAGATGGGTTTCGGGGCACGCCGGCGTGGGCAACAATCCCGAAAGGGTGCACACACGCACCTGCACCAGCCCTGCGGGGCGCGAGAAGGCTTTCGGTGGTTGGTCGGCTTCCAGCGTGCGGATAACCTGGTGCCAGATGGGGGCCGCGCCGGTCAGCCCGTCCACCTGGCGCATGGCCTGGAAATCGGCATTACCGACCCATACGCCCACCACCCAGCGAGGGGTGTAGCCCACTGTCCAGTTGTCGTGAAAGCCGGAGGAGGTGCCGGTTTTCACCGCCGCGGGGAAGCCGACTTCCAGCGAGGTGTGGCGTGGGAAGCCCAGGGTGCGGGCGGTGTCGTCGGAGAGGATGTCGGAGATCAACCACGCGACCCGCGGGTCCCAGACCGGTGTGGCGTGGGGGGGCGATGGGCGATAGAGGATGCTTCCCTGGGGGGCGCGCACTTCGTATAGCCATTGATATGGGCGGAAATAGCCATCGGTGGCGAAGGCGATGTAGGCATTGGTGAGTTCCAGCAGCGAGACTTCGCCGCCGCCCAGCGCGAGGGAAAGGTCATAGTGCTCGGCGTCTTCCAGCGAGGTGATGCCGAGGGCGCGCGCGACTTCCAACGCTTTGGCGATGCCCACGTGTTGCAAGGTGAGCACTGCGGGGATGTTGAGCGAAGAGGCCAACGCCTGCCGCACGGTGACGGGGCCGTGGTAACGGCGGTCGTAGTTTTCGGGGGTGTAGGGCGTGCCGTCGGCGGTGTGGAAGGTGGTGGGGACGTCCCAGAGCACGGTGGCTTCGGTCCAGGGGAAAGGCTGGTGAGGTTGGAGGGCAGCGGCGTAAATGATGGGCTTGAAAGCCGAGCCAGTGGGGCGCGGTGTGGTCGCCATGTTGATGGCGCCTTCGGCAGCGCGTTGGCCGTAGCCTGCACTGCCGACCAGCGCGCGCAGCGCTCCCGTTTGGGCATCCAAGACCACCACCGCCGCGTCGTTCACGTGGCGGTCTCGGTCGCGCTGCAGGGTGTCCAACTGCCGTGCTACGGCTTCTTCGGCCAGGGTTTGAATGTCCAGGTCTAAGGTGGTGCGCACTTCGAGGGGCACGTTGGTGGGCAGGCGGCCTTGCGCCTGCAGCGTCTGGATGCGTTGCAGCACCATCCAGACGAAGTGAGGCGCGCGCATGGGGTAGGGGATGGGGTTGTAGGTCAGCGGGACGGCGAGGGCGCGGCGGCGCGCTTCCGGCGTCAGGAAGCCGTGGCGCACCATCAGATCCAGCACGGTGTGCTGCCGGGCGCGGGCGGCTTCCGGGTGGGTGAAGGGGTCATAAACCGCTGGCGCCTGGGGAAGCCCCGCCAGCAGCGCGCATTCCGGCAGGGTGAGCTGGGCGGCGGGCTTGCCGAAGTAGGTCTGTGCTGCGGCTTCCGCCCCATAAGCAAAGCCCCCGTAGTAGGTGGTGTTGAGGTAAAGGGCGAGGATTTGGTCCTTGGTGAGGCGGTGGGTGAGTTCCCAGGCGAGCCAGGTTTCGCGCAGTTTGCGGCGTAGCGTGCGTTGGCGGCGTTCCTGGGGGGAAAGCAAGAGGTTGCGGGCCACTTGCTGGGTGATGGTGCTGCCGCCGGAAACCACGCGGCCGGCGCGCAGGTTTTGCCACAGGGCGCGCGCCAGGCCGCGGAAATCGAGGCCGGGGTTGGTGTAAAAGGTGGGGTCTTCCACCGCCAGGGTGGCGTCTTTGAGACATTGGGGGATGCTGCTCGCTGGTAGGGGAGTGTAACGCGCTTCGGCAGGCAGCGCTTCGTAGAGCAGGCGGCCTTTGCGATCGGTGATGCGGATGCTGGGTACGGTGGGCGCGGCAGCAAGCGCGCGCGTGGGGTCGGGCAGGGTGGCAAGCGTCAGGCCCAGCCAGAGCGCCCCCAGCCCCAGCAGGGCCAGGGCGAGGAAGGCCATCAGATGGCGCACAGGGCGTGGGGGGAAGTGAGGCATGGGGGGAGTTTGGGGAGATATGGGCGCGCTTTCGGGAAACGCGTCTCTGGATTGTGAAATGCCCGGCGTGAAGGCGCTGAAAGGCCTGGTTTGTGGTGCGGTTGCTGGATTGGTGGTTAACTCATCCGGCCGCAGGGGCGGTGCTTTAGTATAGCAGAGGCTGCAGGGAAAGACGAGAGCCTGATGAGGCACAGCGCGAACATAAGGGAGATGCTTTCTCTAAATTGTTACCACCCTTATCGCTTTCTGGTATAATCTTCGCACAAGCACGCCTTGCCGCCTCACAGGCGGCTATTTTTTGGAAGGAGCCAAGCCATTATGGAAGATATGCGTCCGGAAGACATTGTGGGGGAATACCAGGAATACACCCTGACTTACTACGACGGCACCAGCCGCAAGGTCCTGGTGACGGACATCGAAGCCCCTTATCCCGATGGCAAATTGATCGTTTCGACTACCGATTTGCAGGGGATTATCGTCCATGCCAATCAGGCTTTTGTGGATATGTCGGGTTATAGCCGTGAAGAACTCATCGGCCAGCCGCACTACATTTTGCGCCACCCCGATATGCCCAGGGCCGCTTTCCGCGATATGTGGGAGACCATCCAGGCAGGGAAGACCTGGCGCGGCTACGTCAAAAACCTTCGCAAGGATGGTGGTTACTATCTCGTGTATGCCACGGTGATGCCCAATTTCAAAGATGGCAAAATCGTGGGCTATACGTCGGTGCGGCGCAAGCCCTCGCGCCGCAAAATGGAAGAGGCGCTGCGGGAATACGCCCGCATTCGGGCGGAGGAGGAAGGCGCATGACTTTTCAGTTGACCGTCAGCCCTGATTTCCCTCCCAACCGCATTGCCGGGTGGTACATCTTCAACACCTGGTTGCAGAAGGCGTTGGACTTACCCATTCATCTCGAACTCTACCCTTCGTTTGAGGCGCAGCGGGAAGCCATTGGGCAAGGGAAGGTGGACCTGATCTACGCCAACCCTTATGATGCCGCCATGCTGATTCGGGAAAAAGGCTTCACCGCCCTTGCCCGTCCGCAGGGGAAGATGGACGAGGCCGTCGTGGTCGCGGCTGCCGATGCGCCGTATGATACCGTGGATGACCTCGAGCCTGGCCTGCGCCTGGCAGTGACCAACGACCCGGCCGTCAATTTGCTGGGCATGATGATGTTGGAACCGGCTGAACTGGACGCCTCGAACCTGGAAGTGCGCCAGGTCGAGAGCTATCCGGTGGCCGTAAAGTTACTGCTCCAGGGCGAAGCCGATATGGCCTTTCTGCTCAAAGAGGCGCTGGAAAAACTGACCGCGACCACCCGCAGGCAGTTGAAAGTGCTGGTCGATAGCCAGATCGGCGACCTTTACCATGCTTTCCTGGTAGGGCCTCGGCTGGCCGATAAGCATGAAGCCGTTCGCTCGGCGCTGGTGAACATGCACACAGAGGCCAAAGGCAAAGACGTGCTGGAAAATCTGGGCTTCCCTGCCTGGGAGGCCGTTTCGGCCGATGAGGCTGAGTTCATGATGAATTTGGTTGAAGCGTTGAAATAGAACCGGCACCCTTTGGATTCAAGCAGGCCGCCCCCGCCCGGGGCGGCCTTTTGAGGTTTCTGGGGGGTTTTTGTGAGGATGGACGCTGCTTTTTTAGGGCGCTTGCCCGTATTCGCGCGGTTGGTAGTTCGCTACAATGGAGGTGGCACGAAAAGCGCCTTGTCTTTTCCTTTCTTCAGGAGCAGAATCTATGAAAAAAGCGATGCTGTTGATGGCCTTGATGCTTGCTGGGGCGCTGCTTGCTGCGTGTGCCTCGCAGCCCACCCCAACGCCTCTGACGCCCACGTCCCCGGGCGCGGTGCAGGCCTCGCCCTCCGCCATTCCTGCAGGAAAGCCCGTGGCTGCCGACGTTTACGCCCTGGTGGATGGGCAACCGCGCATTCCCGGCCCCCCGACAGATTACCCCAAAGGCGAACTGGGTGCGCTGGTGAAATTGGGGGAAGACCTCGTCAACCATACCCATACTCATCCCCTGACGAAAGATCTGGTGGGGAACGACCTGGATTGCACCAGTTGCCATTTGGATGGCGGCAAGGCGAAAACGCTGGGCACTTTTATTGGCAGCGCCGCGGCCTTTCCGGCCTACTCAGCCCGTGAGCAGACGGTGCAAACGCTGCAAGACCGGATTGCCAATTGCTTCATGCGCAGCATGAATGGCATCCGTCCGCCCGTGGATTCCCAGGCATCGCTGGCAATCACGGCTTACATCACGTGGCTTTCCAGCGGTTTGCCTATTGCCATGAACGCCGATAAACCCATCAACCCTTTTTACACCACGCAATGGGTGAACAAGAAACTGGTGCCCCTGGCGAAGAGTGCGACCCATTTGGTGTACCTCGACGGCCAGAAGCTCTATGCCCAAAAATGTGCTGCCTGCCACGGAGAGGATGGGCATGGCGAAATGCAGGGCGACCAAATGGTGTACCCGCCATTGTGGGGGGATCGGGCTTTCAATACCGGCGCAGGGCTGGCTCACCCGGTCAAAATGGCAACCTGGCTTCAATACAACATGCCGCCTCAGGGCGCTTCGCTGACGGACCAGGAGGCGGTAGCCATAGCCGTGTATGTGGATGCCCAGCCCCACCCCGATTTTGAGTTGCGGGCCCATCTGCCCGCAAAGGCAGAAATGGGTGTTTATAATTCCAAGGTGCTCGACGAAACCCATTCCGTGGCCCAGAATTTTGCGGCTTTGGGGCTCGATGTGCAGGTCATTCGCACCGGGCGAGGGGCTCAGAACATTGTCCCGCCCACGCCGACCCCGACGCCCACGGCGTTTGATGCCGCGGCGTTTTATGCTTCGGCCTGCGCGGTTTGCCACGGCGACCAGGCCGAAGGTGGTATTGGGCCAGCCTTGAATGAAGCCCAGACCAAGCAAGACGCCTACGTGCAAATCATTATGCAGGGCAAGGGCGCGATGCCGGCTTTCCAGGACAAACTCTCGCAAGCCCAGGCGCTTCAACTGGTCGAATGGTTAGCCAATAAGAAATAATCTGGGTTGGCGACCCGCTTTGGGGCGCCTGCTGATTGCCAGGAACGCTGCGCAGCGTTGCCAGGGCTGGCCTTGTGACAAGGTCAGCCCTGGCTCGTTTTTGTGGGGAGTGTGTGTGCTGTGGGGAGCACCCGAATTGTGAAGATTGTCACTTGCCTTACGTGCGATAATCTTGTATGATAGGAGTAGATGCCCGGTCTTTCGCTTCGAATCAGGAGGAAGGGCGATGAACTGTGAGTTGGATGATGAAACCCTGCGGGCGCTTTGGCATTTGCCCTGGTTTAGCCGCCTGAAGCAGGAGCACTTCACCGCCCTGGCGCAAATTGCGTGTTTGCGGCAGGTCAAGGCAGGTGAAGTGCTGTTTCGGGAAGGCGAACCGCAAGATTTCCTGTACGTGGTGCTCGAAGGCCGCATAGGGCTGGAAATTCATGTCCCTGGGCGGGGCAATGTGCGCCTGATGACCGTAGAGCCGGAAGAGGTGCTGGGGTGGTCGAGTGTGATACCGGCTGCCCGGCGGCGTACTGCCACAGCGGTGGCGGTGCTTTCCAGCCGCCTGGTTGCCCTGGATGCCCCGGCATTATTGCGCTTATGCGAGGAAGACTCGACCCTCGGTTATCTCGTCATGCGCCGCCTGGCGAACGTGGTGGCCCAGCGCCTTTTGATTACCCGTTTGCAGTTGCTGGATATTTACGCCCATCCGGCGGAGGAGGGTTGCCATGAATGAGCGCACCTTAACCGCCGACGTGGTGGTCGCGTTGCCCAAGCCACGCCTGGATGATTTGCTGGCAGCCCTGCGGCAGCGAGGCTATCAGACGCATGGGCCGCGCTTGCGCGATGGGGTGGTGTCTTACGGCCCCATTGAGGGGTTGAAAGACCTGCCGCGCGGCGTGGTGGTGCATCAGGAAGCGGGGCGCTATCGGGTGGAACAAACGGACCGTCCGCTCTACTTTGCCGCCACGCCCGGCGCCGACAGTTGGAAGCGTTACCTCTTCCCACCTCGACGGGAATTGTTCCACTTTCAGCGGGACAAGGGTCATTGGGAGACCGTTGTCCCCTCTGCCGAGGTGCCCCGTTATGCCCTGATTGGCGTGCGCCCCTGCGAACTTGCCGCGATGGCCGTGCAAGACGCCGTCTTCTTGCGGGAAGATTTCACCGACCCCCACTACCACGCGGTGCGTGAACGGCTGTTCATCGTGGCCGTCAATTGCTTGCATCCCGGCGACACCTGTTTTTGCGCTTCTCTCGGTACGGGGCCGGAAGCCTCTTCGGGCTACGACCTGCTGCTTACCGAACTCGACGACGTTTTCCTCGTGGCAGTGGGTTCGGAAGCCGGCCGAGAGGTGCTGCAACCGTTGCCCTGGGAGCCAGCCAGCGCTTTTTGGCTGAGCCAGGCGCAACGGGGGCTGGATCACGCTCGCCAGGCCATGGGGAGGCATCTGCCCGATGCCGATAGCCTGCCTGAAACTTTGCTGAGCAACCTCAACCACCCGGCCTGGGATGAAGTGGCTTCCCGGTGCCTGAGTTGCGCCAACTGCACCCAGGTCTGCCCGACGTGCTTCTGCTGGGATGTACAAGACGAAATTGCCCTCGATGGCGAAACCGTCACCCGCTTCCGTGTGTGGGATTCCTGCTTCTCGCCGCAACTTTCCTACCTGGCCGGGGGGAACGCCCGCCCCACGGTGCGGGCCCGTTACCGCCAATGGGTCACCCACAAATTTGCTTCGTGGGTGCGACAATTTGGCACTTTGGGGTGCGTGGGCTGTGGCCGCTGCATCACCTGGTGCCCGGCGGGCATTGACATCACCGAAACCCTCGCGGCCGTCCGCAACACCCCCCAGCCTGCCGGAGGTGAGCCATGAACCTGAACCCGACGGCAACGCTGGCCTCGGCCAGCGCCGATACCTTGCTGATGCCTTTCTGGGCAGAAG
The DNA here is from genome assembly GCA_011322445.1 of Chloroflexota bacterium. Lineage (NCBI taxonomy): Bacteria > Bacillati > Chloroflexota > Chloroflexota bacterium. The sequence goes on from DRMV01000026.1 coordinate 10,630, forward strand.
TGGTGGCTGTGCGGCAGGAAACGTCCAACGTCACCACCCTGACCCTGCGCCTGGAAGACGAAGACGCCCGCCGACGTTACCGCTTCAAGCCGGGGCAGTTCAACATGCTCTCGCTGCCCGGTTTGGGCGAGGCAGCCATTTCCATCAGTTCCGACCCTGCCGAGCACGACACACTACAGCACACCGTGCGGGCAGTGGGGAACGTCAGCCGGGCGCTGACCCGCCTGAAACCCGGCGCACGGGTGGGGCTGCGGGGGCCGTTTGGCTCGGCCTGGCCGGTGGAAGGTTGTAGTTGCCGCGACCTGATTTTGGTCACGGGCGGCATCGGCCTGGCACCCCTGCGGCCGGTGATTTACGAGATCATCAACCAGCGCGCCGATTTTGGCGACGTCACCCTGCTTTACGGCGCGCGCACACCTGCCGACCTGCTCTACGCCGACGAATACGAGACGTGGGAAGCCCACGACATCCGGGTGCTGCTGACGGTGGACCGCGCCGATGCGAATTGGCAGGGCACGGTGGGCGTGGTGCCGATTTTGTTCTACCGCTTGCGCCCCCACCCCGAGCGTACGGTGGTCTTTTCGTGCGGCCCGGAAATCATGATGCACTTTGTGGTCTATGAAGCCATGGCGCGCCGCATTCCTTACGAACACATCTACCTCTCGTTGGAGCGCAACATGAAGTGCGGGCAGGGGCTGTGCGGCCACTGCCAGGTAGGACCTTACTTCGTGTGCCGCGATGGGCCGGTGTTCCGTTTCGATGCCCTCGCGCCCTTTTTCGGTGTGGAGGGGCTATGATGAGCGCCAAACCCCGTGTTGCAGTTTACAAATTTTCTTCTTGCGATGGCTGCCAGCTTTCGCTCCTCAATCTGGAGGAGGCGTTGCTCACGCTGGTTGACCAGGTGGAAATCGCGTATTTCCTGGAGGCCACCCGCCGCACCCAGCCCGGCCCTTACGACATTGCCCTGGTGGAAGGCTCGGTCAGCACGCCCGAAGAAGCGCGCCGCATCCATGAAGTGCGCGAACAGGCCAGCATCGTGGTGGCCTTGGGCACGTGCGCGTGTTCGGGCGGGGTGCAGGCCCTGCGCAATTTTGCCGAGGCCGATGTGTGGGCGGCCCATGTGTACCCTCACCCCGAGTATCTGGACTATCTGGCCCGCTCCGTTCCCATTGCCGATGAAATTCGAGTAGATTATGAAATCTGGGGCTGCCCGGTCAACGGCGACCAGGTGGTGCAGGTGCTGGCTGCGCTGCTGATGGGCAAACGACCGGTTTTGCCCGATTACACCGTTTGTCAGGAATGCAAGCGCCGCGGCAATGTGTGTGTGATGGTGGCGGAAGGCAAACTCTGCCTGGGCCCGGTGACGCGTGCCGGTTGCGGGGCGCTGTGCCCGGCCTACGGGCGCGGCTGTTATGGTTGCTTTGGGCCGTGGTCGCAGGCCAACACCGACGCATTCCTTGCCGCGGCCGCGCGGGTGGCTTCCCCCGATGAGGTGGGGCGGGCTTTGCGCCACATCACCGGCAACGCCCCTGCCTTTGCCGTTGCTGCCGACCGGGTCATCGCTGAGCAGAAAGGAGGTGCATCGTGACCGAGCGCACCATTCAGGTGGACGCCTTGGCTCGGGTAGAAGGCGAAGGCGCGCTTTACCTCAAAGTGAAAGACGGCGACGTGGTTGATTTGCGGTTGGAAATCTACGAGCCGCCGCGCTTCTTCGAAGGCTTTTTGCTCGGACGCCGTTACGAAGAAGTGCCCGACCTTACCGCCCGCATTTGCGGCATTTGCCCGGTAGCCTACCAGATGAGCAGCGCCCGCGCCCTGGAAAAGGCCTTTGGCGTGCAGGTGTCGCCCGCGATACGCGATCTGCGCCACTTGCTCTATTGCGCCGAATGGATCGAGAGCCATGTGCTGCACATCTACATGCTGCAAGCGCCTGACCTCACCGGCCATGAAAGCGCGCTGGAACTGGCGCAGGATGCGCCCGAAATTGTGCAGCGCGGCCTGCACCTCAAGCGCATCGGGAATACCCTTTTGGCCTTGCTGGGTGGCCGCTCGGTGCATCCCGTCAACCCCACCGTGGGCGGCTTTTACCGTTGGCCCGATGTCGAAGCCATCCGGGCGCTGGTGCCCGAACTGACCTGGGGGCTGGAAGCCTCACAGGAAACCGTCCGCTGGGCGGCGGGGCTGGATTTCCCCGACCTGGAGGTCGATTACGAGTTCGTGGCGTTGCATCATCCTCAGGAATATGCTATCCTGGAAGGTGTGGTGCGTTCCTCGGTGAGCGGCGACCTGCCCGAGGAGCAATTCGAGCAGGGGTACCACGAAGAGCATGTGCCGCATTCCAATGCTTTGCACAGCCGCACGGCGCGCGGCACAACCTACATGGTCGGGCCGCTGGCGCGCTTCAACCTGAACTTCGAGCAACTGCACCCCCTGGCACGGGCGGTGGCTGAGGAAGTCGGTTTCCGCCCGCCGGTGCGCAACCCCTATAAGGCGCTGCTGGCTCGCGCCGTCGAGGTGGTGCACGCCTACGCGGTGGCGCTGGAAATTGCCCGCACCTGGCAGCCGGAAGGCCCTGCCCACGCCGAAATTCACCCGCGCGCGGGCGAAGGCGCGGCCATCACCGAAGCCCCCCGCGGTATGCTCTACCACCGCTACCGGGTGGACGCCCGCGGGTTGGTCGAAGACGCCCGCATCGTGCCGCCCACGGCACAAAACCTGGCGCGCATGGAAGACGACCTGCGTATGTTGGCGCCGGTGGTGCTCAGCCTGCCCCATGAAGAGGCCACTTTGCGCTGTGAGCACCTGGTGCGTGCCTACGACCCTTGCATTTCTTGCGCGACCCATTTCCTTAAGATGGAGGTTTCGGAAGCGTGAGTGACAGGGTAGTGGTCTGCGGCCTGGGGCAAACCTTGCGGGGGGATGATGCCGTCGGGCTGGAAGCGGTGCGCCGCTGGCAGGCAAGCGACCGCCGCACGGCCACCCACCCTGCCGTGGCCGTACATTTGCTGGAACTTCCCGGCCTGGCGCTGCTCGATGTGCTCGAGGGCGCGCGGGCGGCGTTGCTGGTGGATGCGGTGGTTTCCGGCGCGCCGGCGGGCATGTTGCACCACTTGCCCGCGGCGCGTTTGGAAGCCTTTGTTGCGGGCGCGACCTCGGCGCATGGCTGGGGCGTGGCCGAGACCCTGAGGCTGGCGCACACCCTTGGGCGTCCGCTGCCGCCGGTGGTGGAGGTGCTCGCCATCGAGGCCGCCGACCTGCGCCTGGGGGCTTCCCTCAGCCCGGCGGTTGCAGCGGCGTTGCCCGCTGCCGTCAACGCCATTGCCGAGTGGGTGCGCCGCCAGTTGCCCGCCGAGGTGGCCCGTGCATGAACTCCCTTTCGTCCAAAGCGTGCTCGAAATTGCCCTCCGCACCGCTGCCGAGGCCGGGGCAGAGCGCATCACGGCCATTGACCTCACCGTGGGGCAGCTTTCCAGCATTGTGGACGACGCAGTGCAGTTTTACTGGGATATTCTCAGCAAGGGCACCCCGGCAGAAGGGGCGCAACTGCGGTTTCACCGCCTGCCGGCTGTCTTCCGCTGTGAGGCGTGTGGCCGGGAATACACCTATGACGGCGAGCACCTGACCTGCCCCCAGTGCGGCAGTGCCCGGGTGCGCCTGATTCAGGGCGATGAGTTTCGCCTCGATTCACTGGACGTCGCTTGACCCCCATTGCTTTTCCAAGGAGGCTTTCATGGCAAAGACCATTCCGGTGGTGGAAAACATCCTCAGCGCCAACGACCGGCTGGCGCAGGCCAACCGCGACCTGTTGGACCGCACCCACACCTTTGGCCTCAACTTCATGGCTTCGCCAGGGGCGGGGAAAACCAGCATCCTGCTGCGCACGGTCGAGGCCCTGCGCCCCGATTACCGCCTGGCTGCGGTGGAAGGCGACCTGGCTTCCACCATCGACGCCGACCGGTTGATGCAGGAAGGCGTGCCCGCGGTGCAGATCAACACCGGCGGCACCTGCCACCTCGACGCAGTGATGTTGCAGGGCGCGTTGCCCAAACTGCCGCTGGAAGAAATCGATGTCTTGATTGTGGAAAATGTCGGCAACCTGATTTGCCCGGCCAATTTTGCCCTGGGCACCCATCGCAGCGTGTTGATTGCCAGCGTGCCCGAAGGCGACGACAAGCCCTACAAATACCCGGTGATGTATCGCGGGGTGCAGGCGGTTTTGCTCAACAAGATTGATTTGTTGCCCTATTTCGATTTTGATGTGGACTATTTCCGCAAAGGGGTTGAGGTGCTCAACCCTGGTTTGGCTTTCTTCCCCGTGTCGGCCAAGACCGGCGAGGGGCTGGAGGCCTTTTTTGCCTGGTTGCGGGGGCAAATTGACGCCGTGTTGGAGGCGTGACCCGTGGGGCGCGACGGGGTGCGGGCGGAACGCATCCACGTAGACGGCATTGTGCAGGGGGTGGGCTTTCGGCCTTTCGTTTATCGCCTGGCGGTGCAGCATGGGCTGGAAGGCTGGGTGCGGAACAGCACCGCGGGGGTCGATATTTTCGCCCAGGGCCAGCCTGCTGCCATCGAGGCTTTTGTGCGCGCCCTGCAGCGGGAAGCCCCCCCGCTGGCCGAGGTGCAGGCCGTGCGGCGATGGACTGTGCCGCCTGCCGAGGCGCAGGGCGGCTTCCGCATTGTGACCAGCGCGAGCGCCGGAGGGCGGACTTGGGTTTCCCCTGACGCGGCGACCTGCCCCGATTGCCTGCGGGAACTCTTCGACCCCGCCGACCGCCGCTACCGCTACCCTTTCATCAATTGCACCCACTGCGGCCCGCGGTTTTCCATCATCCGCCGCCTGCCTTACGATCGGCCGCATACCACCATGGCGCGCTTTCCCATGTGTGCGGCCTGTGAGGTGGAATATCACGACCCTGGCGACCGTCGTTTCCATGCTCAGCCCAATGCCTGCCCGGAATGTGGCCCGAAGGTGCGCCTGGAGGTGCCGGCGCGTTGGCGGCGGGTGGTGGCCGACGCGCAGCCCGACGACATCGCCCGCGCCGCGGCCTTGCTGCGCCGGGGGGCAATTCTGGCCATCAAGGGGCTGGGCGGGTTCCACCTGGCCTGCGATGCCACCCAGGCCGAGGCGGTGGCGCGCTTGCGGGAACGCAAAACCCGCCCCCACAAACCCTTTGCTGTGATGATGCGCGACCTCGCGATGGTGCGCCGCTATTGCGAGGTCAGCGACCAGGCCGCGGCGCTGTTGACCTCGCCGCAGGCGCCGATTGTGCTTTTGCCCCGCAGGGAAGGCACCGACCTGGCTCCCAACCTGGCCCCCGGCCTCGATACGCTGGGGGTGATGTTGCCCTACACGCCCTTGCACCACCTCTTGCTGCACGATGCCGGTGTGCCCTTGGTGATGACCAGCGGCAACCGCCAGGATGAGCTGATGGCGCGCACCCACGCCGAGGCGCGTGCCGCCCTGCGCCCGCTGGTTGAGGGCTTCCTCTGGCACGATCGCCCCATCCACAACCGGGTGGACGATAGCGTGTGGATGGCGTCGGCGGTGGGCGCGTTCCCCTTGCGCCGCTCGCGCGGTTATGCCCCCCGCCCGCTGCGCCTGGGCCTGGCTGCCCCAGAACCGGTGCTGGCTCTCGGCAGCGAGATGAAAAACACCTTTTGCCTGTTGGTGGGCGAAGAGGCGTTTCTCAGCCAGCACATCGGCGAAATGCAGCAGGCCGCGACCTGGCGCTTTTTTGTCGAGAGTGTGCGGCGTTTCAAGGCGCTTTTTGGGGCGCGTCCGGCGGTGCTGGCGCACGACCTGCACCCCGGCTTCACCCTGGCGGCCACCGATGCGCTGGCCGAGGTGCCAGGGGCTGCTGGGGCGCGGCGCGTTGGCGTGCAACATCACCACGCGCATTTGGCCGCGCTGCTGGCCGAGCATCGCCACCCTGGCCCGGCCCTGGGCCTGACCTTCGACGGCACGGGCTTTGGCCCCGACGGCACGGTGTGGGGCGGTGAGGTGTTGCTGGCCGAGGGGGCGGGCTACCGCCGGCTGGCCTCGCTGCGGCTTTTCCGCCTGCCGGGGAACGAAGCCGCCATCCGCCACCCCGTTCGCATAGCCATTGGGTTGTTGGGGGAGGTCTACGGCGAGGCGTTGCCCGCCCTGCCCGCGCTCGAGGTGCTGGATGCCGCTTTGCTGCGCACGGTGCAGTGGCAGGCGGCCCGCGGCCTCAATGCCCCGCTGACCAGCAGTTGCGGGCGGTTGTTCGATGCCGTCGCCGCGCTGGTGGGGCTGGTGACGAAAACCACTTACGAGGGGCAGGCCGCCATGCTGTTGGAAGCCGCCGCGCGCGCGGCCTGGCCGCCGGAAGGCGCGCCTTACCCCGTGGTGTGGGAAGCGGCCACCGAGGAAGGCCCCTTTGCCCCGTCCCTGCGGCTGGACTGGCGTCCCATGCTCGCCTCTCTGGTAGACGACATCCGCCGCGGTGAGGCTGCGGAAGCCATTGCCAGCCGGTTCCATGCCTGGCTGGCGGCCGCGGCGGAAGAAGTGGCGGTGCGGCTGAGCCGGGAAACCGGCGTGCGCACGGTGGGGCTGAGCGGTGGTTGCTTTGTGAACCGCGTGCTGCTGGAAACCCTGGTGCCGCGGCTGCGCGCCCGGGGCCTGGAGGTGCTGCTCCACCGGCAGGTGCCGCCCACCGATGGCGGGCTGGCGTTGGGGCAGGCCTGGGTGGCTGCCCGCCAGCTGTTGGGAACATCCTCATAAACCTGGAGGCTTGATGACGACGACCGAACTTCACCCGATCATTGCAGGGCGTTACAGCCCGCGTGCGTTTGACCCCACCCGGCCTGTGGAAAAAGAGGCGCTGGTGGCCTTGCTGGAGGCGGCTCGCTGGGCGCCTTCGTCTTTCAACACCCAACCGTGGCGTTTCATGGTGGGGCAGCGCGGCGAGGCTACCTACGCGCACCTTCTGGAGGCGCTGGCCGAGGGCAATCGGGCCTGGGCGCAGCACGCGCCCGTGCTCATCCTCACCGTGGCCCGGAAAAAGGATGAGCGCGGCCTCTTGCATTATGCCTGGCACGACGTCGGGCTGGCGACGGCGCAGTTGATTTTGCAGGCGACGGCATTGGGGCTACATGCGCATCCGATGGCTGGCTTCTCGAAGCAGGCTGTGCGCGCCGCTTTCGCCATCCCCGACGAGTTTGCGCCCGTGCTGGTGCTCGCGGTGGGCTATCTGCCCGAAGAGGCGGGCACAGCCAAAGACGCCGCCGCGCGAACGCGCCTTCCGCTGGCCGAAATTGCCTTTCAGGAGCAATGGGGCCAGCCGTTCACGCCGTGAGCACACCCTGAGGAGGGTTGCCCCCATGTGTTTGGCCGTGATTGCGAAGATTTTGCAGATCGATGGGGCTACGGCTGAGGCTTCGTTTGGCGGCGTGAGGCGTCGCATTAGCCTGCAGTTGTTGCCCGAGGCCCAGGTGGGTGATTACGTTTTGGTGCATACGGGCTTTGCCATTGCCGTGGTAGACCCCGCGGAAGCCGAAGCAACGCTGGCTTTGCTGGCCGAAGTGCGGGGGGAGGATGCCCCATGACCTGGCCTTCGTTGGCGCATTTTCGCGACCCCGCGTTGGGCAAACGGCTGCTGGGTGAAATTCGCCGTCTGGCCGAGCGCCTGACCGAACCGATCACCCTGATGGAATTTTGCGGCAGCCACACCCATGCCATCATGCACTTTGGCATTCGGCAGTTGTTGCCACCGCAGGTGCGGCTGCTTTCGGGGCCGGGCTGCCCGGTGTGCGTCACCGCGCAGGCTGACATTGACCGCGCGATTGCCTTGGCGAGCCGCCCGGAGGTGCTGCTGGCTTCGTTTGGCGATATGCTGCGGGTCCCGGGTACCACACATTCGTTGCAACAGGCTGCCGCGGAGGGGGCGTCGGTGCAGGTGGTCTATTCGCCGCTGGACGCGGTGGCGTTGGCCGAGCAGCACCCCGACCGTGAGGTTGTTTTCCTGGGGGTGGGTTTTGAAACCACCGCGCCGGGCGTGGCTGCGGCGGTGCAGTGGGCGCAGGCCCGCGGCGTGCGGAATTTCAGCGTGGTTTCCCTGCACAAGTTCACGCCGCCAGCCATGCGCGCCATTTTGGAAGCCGGCGAGGTGCGCCTGGATGGCATCATCGGGCCGGGGCATGTTTCGGCGGTCATTGGCTCGGAGGCCTGGGCCTTCCTGCCGCGAGAATATGGCCTGCCGGTCGCGGTGGCAGGTTTTGAGTCGGTGGATATTTTGCTGGCCGTGCGGGAACTGGCGCGGATGGTGGTAGAAGGGCGGGCGGAAGTGGTCAACGCCTATCCGCGCGCCGTGCGCCCTGAAGGCAACGTGGCTGCGCAGGCCGTCATGCAGCAGACGTTTGCCGTGGCCGATGCCGAGTGGCGCGGCTTTGGCGTGTTGCCTCGCAGCGGCATGGCTTTGCGGGAAGCCTTCCGCCCGTGGGATGCCTGGGCGCGGTTTGGGGTGCCCGACGTGCCTTCGCGCGAGCCGCCTGGCTGCCGCTGTGGTGAGGTGTTGCGAGGGGTGCTTACCCCGCCGGAATGCCCCCTCTTTGGGCGGGTGTGCACCCCCGAAGCGCCGCAGGGCCCCTGTATGGTTTCTGCCGAGGGGGCTTGCGCGGCGTGGTATGGGTATGGCCGGGCAGAAGAAGCGCCCTCCGCACGCTAAAAGGTGGGAGGCTCTACAAAATCTTCGATGTGGTGCCGCACGGCGTAGGTCGCGGCTTCGATGCGGTTGTTGAGCCCCAATTTGGCGAGAATGGAACTGACGTGGTGGCTTACCGTCTTGCGGGAGAGGTAGAGAATTTCGGCAATATCGGCGTTGGATTTGCCCTGGGCAACCAGCCAGAGCACTTGCATTTCCCGGTCTGAGAGGCCCTTGAAGGCCAGTTCCCGGTGTTCTTTTTCCATTTCGTGGAGCCGCTTGAGGACGCGGTCGGTGCCGATGGGGTCGAGGGCGGCGTGGCCGGCCTGCACGGCTTCGATGGCGCGCACCAGTTCGCGGGCGCTGATTTGCTTGAGCACGTAGCCCGAGGCTCCCGCACGCAGTGCCTGGGTGATGAGCTCTTCGTCGCCAAACGACGAGAGAATGATCACCTTGATGTGCGGCCATTGCGAAGTGATGCGGCGGCAGGCCACCAGGCCGCTGTCGTCGGGCAGGCGGATGTCCATGATGACGATGTCGGGCTGGAGAGAGGGGGCCATTTGCAGGGCTTCGGCGGCGGTGCCAGCCTCGCCGATGACTTTGATCCACTCCACGTTTTCCAGCAGGCGTTTCAACCCCAGGCGGACGACTTCGTGGTCGTCGACCAGCAGGATGCGGACGGTTTTCATCGCATTTCCTCCAGAGGCGCGCTCAGGGTGATCGTCGTGCCTTGACCGGGGGCGGTGTCGATGGTGAGGGTGCCGCCCAGCAAGCGGGCGCGGTCGTACATGTTGCGCAGGCCGTAGCCCCGCTCGATGCCGTGGAGCTGGAAGCCCTGGCCGTCGTCGCGAATGGTCACCACCAGGTGTTTGCCCATGGCACGGGCCTCAATCTCCACGCGGCGCGCGTGCGCGTGCCGCACGGTGTTCGAAAGGGCTTCCCGCACGATGGCAAGCACGTGAGCGGTGCGGGTGGGGTTGCACTTGAATTGCGGCGGCAGGGTGACGTCTAAGACTCTATCCGAAAAATCGGAAAGGAGTTGAAAAAGAAGGCGTAACCTGCTAAAAAGGGTGTCCCAAAACCACTTTAGCGAGGTTACGCCATGCGCAGAAATCCTAACACAAAACCAGCCAGCCCGGACTATTTTCGTGTA
>DRMV01000027.1 GCA_011322445.1 Chloroflexota bacterium
GACGTCCTGAGCGGAGCGTCCGCAGGGCGCGAAGTCGAAGACGTCCTGAGCGGAGCGTCCGCAGGGCGCGAAGTCGAAGACGTCCTGAGCGGAGCGTCCGCAGGGCGCGAAGTCGAAGGACGGCGGGGGAGGGGGAGACCACCACCGATTTCGCGGATTGCACAGAGTTTTTACACCTTTCTCCGCGCCTTTGCACCCCTCTGTGCCACCGTGTCCTCCTTGCTCCCAACTTACAGGGCTTCCTTCTCCTCCTCCAAATTCCATCAAAACTCCTCCCAAATGGATGAGGCGGAAACCATGCCAAACCGCTATACTGCAAGCGTACAAACGAGGAAGCAATGGGCACACTTCTGCCCCCCTCAACGACAACAACTTCCCAATCGGAGGATCAACCATGTTCAAGAAAATGCGAAAACTCTTACCCATCGTGAGTGTACTGGCCCTCGTGGCAACGCTTGCTCTGGCTGGCTGCAGCGCCGCGACGACAGCCGCAGCCGCTGCCCCCGCCGCTGAAGCCAACACCGTCCTGGGCCAGGGCGGCCCGCAAGGTGCAGGTCAAGGGCGTGGGCAAGGCCAGGGTGGCCCACAAGGCGCAGGCCAAGGCTTGCTGGAAGTCACCACCCCGCCCGACGCCACCGCAGCCGACTTGAGCGATGAAGAAATCGCCGACCTGCTTCACATGCGCGAAGAGGAAAAACTGGCTCGTGACGTTTACCTCACCCTCTACGACAAATGGGGCGCACAGGTGTTCAGCAACATCGCTCGCTCTGAGCAGATGCACATGGACCGCATCGGCACCCTGCTGAACGCTTACGGCATCGACGACCCCGTTGCTCAAACCGGCGACCAGCGCGGCGTGTTCACCGACCCTAACCTGCAAGACCTCTACAATCAACTGGTCGAGAAAGGCTCCTCCTCCCTGGTCGATGCCCTCACCGTGGGCGCCACCATCGAAGACCTGGACATCAAAGACCTTGACGAAGCCATCGCTCGCACCACACACGACGACATCAAGAGCGCCTACGAGAGTCTGCGCCTGGGCTCCGAACACCACATGCAGGCTTTCGTCAGCAACCTGCAGGCCAACGGTGCTGACTACACCCCGCAGTACATCTCCGCAGACGAATACCAGAGCATTCTGGCAAGCACTCCCGGCCAAGGCCAGGGCGCAGGCGGGCAAGGCCGACGTGGTGGCCCCAACCACTAAAATGTCCTGAAATATCCTGAGAGGAGGGTTTGCATGGAAGAAGCAAACCCTCCTCACTTCCAAAAGACTTTAGAAGGAGGCCATCATGACCATGCTCCTGCGCCGAACCTTGACCGCCACTTTCCTGACCGTCTTCATCCTTTCCCTCCTTTGGGCGGGCGCCAACCTGCGCCTGACAAAGCCCTCACAAGAAACCACCGCCGAGGCTGCCAACACCCCCACCAGCGTGGAAGACACCTGGGCTCCCTCGGACGAATGGATAGAAATCGAAGGCACCGTGGCACATTACGAAGATAACACCCTGGTCATCAACACCAACGACGGCACCAGCCTGGAAGTCGAGTTAGGGCCGCTGGGTTACTGGCTGGCCAACGGCATCGCCTTCCATCCCGGCGACGCCGTCCGCATCAAGGGTTTTTACACCGACTCTTTCGAACCGGCAGAAATTTTCAACCTGACCACGGGCGAAAGCATTACCCTGCGCAACGCCGACGGCTCCCCCGTCTGGCGAGGCGAAGAACACTAAAGACTATGCCCACTTGCTTACCCCTGTTTTCAGGAGGCATCTCATGACCAGCAAACGCAAACAATCCCGCTTTTACACCCGCGGTTTCGCGGTATTTGTCCTGGTTTTCATTGCCCTGGTACTCACCGTTTCCGGCATCGTGCTCTACATCGCGCCGCCAGGGCGCTACACCAACTGGACTGACTGGCGCGTGTTCTCGATTACCAAGAGCGGCTGGGAAGCCATTCACATCAACTTCTCGTTGCTCTTCATCATCCTGGTTTCCCTGCACATTTACTTCAACTGGCGCGTGCTGCGCGGCTACCTGCGCCGCGGCCTGGCCTGGACGGTGCGCTACCGCAAAGAACTCGCTGCAGCCACCGCGCTGACCGCAGCCGTTTTCGCTGGCTCGGTGCTTTCCTGGCCGGTGTTTGCCGACATCGCGGACTTCGGCGAAACCCTCAAGGCTCAAATCGAAGCCCAGCAGATCACCGCCATTGCCAACTGGCAGGCCGCTGTGGGGCTGCTGGTAGCCTTCCTGGCCGGATGGGGCCTGTTGGCCGTGCGCAGCATGCCAGTCAAGGAGCCTGTACCCACGCAGCAGCAGTCGAAAGGAGGCTGATATGCCCCGCGGACATCGTGGATTTGGCGGCCCTCGTCCTTTCGCTCCTCGCCCGTGGCGCCCCTGGCGGCGCCGCGGGTGGGGTTGCTTCCCCTGGTTTTTCCTGCTTGGCCTGTTCGTCATGGCCGCAGTGCTCGTCCTGGGGTGAAAGGGCGAAACGCCGCTTCATCTTCCAAATCCGCAAGGGCGCACTACCGTGTGCCCTTGCGTTTCTTCGGAAATCCTCGCGTCTCCTCCGTTTTTCATCCTTAAGGGATGAGGCGCGAACGCCCCTTTGCGACTACACTACAGGCGCTTGAATGCACAAGCATCGCTCGAGGGCAACACCCTCGCAACATTCCGACTTTTGGAGGTTCGACCATGTTGAAGAAAATCCTGCCGTTTATCGGCGTTTTAGTTTTTGCTCTGGGGCTGGTGGCCTGCCAGGCAACGCCCACCGCAGCGCCGGCACAAACCACAACCGAAGCGCCCACCGCGGTGACGACGGCCATGCCCACGATGGGTAACGGCCCCGCCGCAGGCGCCGGGCAAGGTGCCGGCCAGGGCGCCATGTATGGCCAGGAAGGCCACGATGACGAGCACGGCGGCCCGCCGGAGGGCATGAACCCTGCCGAAAACATTCCCACCCCCAGCGACACCAACCTCACCGACGCCGAAAAGGCCGACCTGCTTCACATGCGTGAGGAAGAAAAACTGGCCCGCGACGTTTACCTCACCCTCTATGACAAATGGGGAGCACAGGTGTTCGGCAACATCGCCCGCTCTGAACAAATGCACATGGACGCCGTCGGCACCTTGCTCCAGACCTACGGCCTGGAAGACCCCGTAGCCCAAACCGGCGACAAGCGCGGCGTGTTCAGCGACCCCAAACTGCAAGACCTCTACAACCAACTGGTAGAGAAAGGCTCTACTTCCCTCGTTGACGCCCTCACCGTGGGTGCCACCATCGAAGACCTGGACATCAAAGACCTTGACGAAGCCATCGCCCGCACCACGCACGCCGACATTCAGACCGTGTACGACCGCTTGCGCACCGGCTCCTACCACCATATGAAAGCCTTCGTGAGCAACCTGCAGGCCAACGGCGCCGACTACTCGCCGCAGTTCATCTCCGTTGAAGAGTACCAGCACATCCTGGAAAGCACGCCGGGCGGCCCCGGAGGCATGGGGCACGGCGGCGGCGAGACAGGTCACGGCGCTGGCGGCCCGCACGGCAATTGCGATGCCACCGCCACCCCTGCTCCGTAGCACCTTCTCCTCACACCGTGGGCTTCCAGCCCACACAAACGCAAGAGGCCCAAACCTTTGGGCCTCTTCGTTTTGATTTGGAAAGGCGAAATGGGCTTAGAGATGCTTCTCGAACCATCCTACGATATGCTCCAGCCGCGCAATGCGCTTGTCGGTGCGGCCAGTGCGCGAAAGGCCATGCGGTTCGCCGGGGAAGCGCACAAATTCGGTTTCCACACCACTGTATTTCAGCGCCGCGTAGGCCTGCTCGCCCTGGTCAATGGGGCAGCGCAGATCCTGCTCGCTGTGGATGATGAGGGTGGGCGTGGTGGCTTTGTGCAGGTAAGGCAAAGGCGACATGCGCCAGTAGTCGTCTAACGCCTCCCACGGGGGCTTGCCCACGCCGATGAGGTGCTGGGTGAGGTAGTTCATGTCGCTGGCGCCCCACATGCTGATGTGGTTGGAAACCGACCGCTGCGCGGCGGCGGCCTTGAACCGGCCCGTGTGCCCCACCACCCAAAGGGTCATGTAGCCGCCGTAACTGCCGCCGGTGACAAACATACGCTCTTTGTCCACGTAGGGCAGCGCGGCGAGGTAGTCCGCCCAGGCCATGATGTCGCTGTAATCGCGGTCGCCCCAGTTGCCCCAGATGGCCCTGGTGTGCGCTTCGCCGTAGCCGGTGCCGCCGCGGGGGTTGCAGAAGCCCACCACGTAGCCCTTCGCGGCAAAGGCGTAAAACTCGTGCATCATCAGGAAGCCGTACTGGGTCATCGGGCCGCCGTGGATTTCCAGAATCAGCGGATATTTCTTGGCAGGGTCGAAATCGGGCGGCTTGAGAATCCAGCCCTGCAGGCGGTAGCCGTCTTCGGGGTTGGTGAACCAGACTTCCTCGGTTTCGCCCAAATTGGTGCGGCGCAGCCAGGCGTTGACGCGGGTGAGTTGGCGGCGGCGTCCGGTGGCGGTATCCAAACGGTAAATTTGCCCCGGGTCGGTGAGGTCGCCGTAGAAATAGGCCAGGGTGCGCCCGTCTTTGGAAAGCGAGAGCGCGCCCACCGCGCCGTTTTCGTCAATCAGGGTTTCCAGGCGCTCGCCGTCGCGGCTGATGCGGCAAAGTTGCACCTTGCCGTGGGTCGCGTTGTGGAAATACAGGGCTGCGGAATCCGGCGTCCACTGGGGCGGGGTGGTGGTGATGGCTGCGATGAGGTCGTTGATGACGTCGGCGGCGGCGTGCAGGCCGTGGGCGGCGGTCAGGTTACGGGCTTCCCCGCGGCCGTTGGCGGGCATCACCCACAGGGAAGTCGCCCGCCACCACTCGAACAGCCCCTCGCTGCCGAGGTAAGCCAGCCACTTGCCGTCGGGGGAAACCGCCAGGTTGCCCTTGGGCCCCACGGGCGTGGGAATGCGCTCCGGCTCGCCCCCTTCCGCAGGAATGCGGAAGATGTCGATGGCTTCGGGCGCAAGGTCGGGGTCGGGCTGGCGGTTGCTGAGGTAATAAATCCACCTGCCGTCGGGCGACCACACCGCGCCGTATTCCTCGTAAATTTCGTGGTCGGGCGTGAGTTGGGTAGCCTTGCCGGTGCGGACATCCACCAGCCAGAGGTGCTGGGTGCGCTTGGGCAACAAGCCCATGCCGTCGGCCTTGTAGTGCAGCCGCGCCAGGTGGAAGAACACCGGCCCCAGATCCTTCTTGCGGGGGTCTTTTTCGCGTTCCAGCACTTCGGGGTCGGGTTCCCGGAAGCCAATCAGCAGGCGCTTGCCGTCGGGCGACCATGCGAGGCTGAAAATGCGCCCCTTGAGGTCGGTGAGTTTGCGGGCTTCGCCGCCGTCGGTGGGGATGAGGTAGATTTGCGGCTGTTTTTCGTCATCGCGGTTGGAAACGAAGGCGATGGTCTTGCCATCGGGCGACCAGCGGGGCATGGTGTCGTTCTGGTCCCCACTGGTGAATTGGCGGCTGCGCCCGTGGCGGGTGGAAACCAGCCACAGGTTGGTGTATTTCTTCTCGGTCTTGCGGTCAACCCGCTGCACGGTGAACACGACGTGCTCGCCATCGGGGGAAATGCGCAAGTCCTGAATCAGGCGGAAGCGGTACAGGTCTTCGGGAGTGATGGTGTGGAGGGGCATAGGAAGCTCCTGAGGGAATGAGGAATTGCGAATGACGGGAGGGCTGGAAGTTGGATAGACGGATAGGCAGACAGGGGGTCAGGAAAGACTACCCGACTAACCGACCAAGCGACTAACCGACACCCGCCACCGGCTCGAAGCGCGCGGTGAAGTGCCGCAGCAGTTCGGGGGCGTAGGTAAAGCGGTAGCCGGGCACTTTTTCGCCTAACGCCATCACCTCCGCGGCGCTCTCGGCCACCCAATCCATGTGGCTCTGAGTGTACATCCGCCGCGGGATGGCAAGGCGCACCAGTTCCAGTTGGGGGTACACCATTTCGCCGGTCTCGGGGTCGGGGTGAGCAAACATCACCGAGCCGATTTCCACACCTCGCACCGCGCCGGCGCGGTAGAGTTCCACCGCGAAGGCTTGGCCGGGGAAGTGCGCCTGCGGGATGTGCGGCAGGGCACGTTTGGCGTCGATATACACCGCATGGCCGCCCGCGGGTTCCAGCACCGGCACGCCGAGGCCCTTCAGGCGCTCGTTCAGGTAACGCACCTGCCCGGTGCGGTAGGCCAGGTAGTCTTCCTGCAGGGCTTCGCGCAGGCCCACAGCCATCGCCGCGAGGTCGCGTCCCGCCAGCCCGCCGTAGGTGGGGAAGCCTTCCCGCAGGATAAGGGCGTTGGCAGCGCGGCGGTAAACGTCTTCGTCGTTCATCGCCAGAAAGCCGCCGATGTTCACGATGGCGTCCTTCTTGGCGCTCATGGTCGCGCCGTCGGCGTAGGAAAACATCTCCTGGGCGATTTCCAGCGGCGTTTTGTCGGCATAGCCGGGTTCCCGCTGCTTGATGAACCACGCGTTTTCGGCAAAGCGGCAGGCATCAATGAAAAACGGAATGCCGTATTCGTGGTAGATCTCGCTCACGGCGCGAATGTTGGCCATGCTCACCGGCTGGCCGCCGCCGCTGTTGTTGGTGACGGTAATCATGCCAAAGGGGATGTTTTCGGGACCGGTTTCCTTGATAAACGCCCGCAGTTTTTCCACATCCAGGTTGCCCTTGAAGGGCGCGTCGAGGGTGGTGTCAAAGGCCTCGTCCACCACCAGGTTGACGGGGCGACCGCCGCGGGCGAGGATGTTGGCTTCGGTGGTGTCGAAGTGCATGTTGGAAGGCACATACTGGCCGGGCTTGAGCATGATTTCAGCCAAAATGCCTTCGGCAGCCCGCCCCTGATGGGTGGGCACAAAAAAGCGGAAGCCCGTAATCTCGTGGATGGCTTCCGCTAACTGGAAGAAGGAACGCGCCCCGGCGTAGGATTCATCGCCTTCCATGATGGCCGCCCATTGGTGCTGGCTCATCGCGCCGGTACCGGAGTCGGTCAGCAGGTCAACGAACACCTCATCCGACCGCAAGCCGAAGACGTTGTAGCCAGCGCGCTTGAGCGCGGCTTCCCGCTCGGCGGGGTCGGGCAGGCGGATGGGTTCCACCATTTTGATGCGGAAGGGTTCAGGGGGGTGTTTGGGCATAAACGGCTCCTCTCTGTGGAATCGGGTAATTACCTACCCAGATCGCGACGACGGCAACCCTGGGCTTGTGTTCCCACCGTGTTTTTCTTTGGCACCGCCGCCGCTGCGTTGACCCCACCCCCGTCCCCTCCCCGCACGCGGGGAGGGGAGCCAGGGGAAGGGTATGACAAAGGCGCAGCACATCAAGACGCATGGAGAGCACCACAGCGTAGGCAGTTACGAAATCGGTAGGTTTTTCCACGAAATCTGCGCAATCTGCGGTTTCTCTTCACCAAGGCTGCACCATATATCTTACACGATCAGCGCCTCCAGCGCCGCCAGTTCAGGGGGCACGGTGGCGAGTTCGGGCGCGCGGCGGATGACCGCGTCGGGGTCTTTCAGGCCGTGGCCGGTGCAAACGGCCACAATGGTTTTGCCCGCGGGGTCGAAGCGGCCGGCGCGGATTTCGGCGGCCAGCCCGGCCAGCCCCGCCGCCGAAGCGGGTTCCACCCACAGGCCTTCTTCTTCGGCCAGCAGGCGCTGCATGGCTAAAATTTCGTCGTCGCTCACGGCGATGATGCGCCCGCCCGATTGCCGCGCGGCTTCCAGCGCCTGCTCGCCGCGGGCCGGGCGGCCAATGCGGATGGCCGTCGCCACGGTTTCGGGGTGCTCCACGGGATGGCCGAGCACTAAGGGCGCCGCGCCCGCCGCCTGCACGCCCAGCAGTTGGGGCAGGCCGGTACCCTTCGCTTCGTGGTACTGGCGAAAGCCCATCCAGTAGGCGGTGATGTTGCCCGCGTTGCCCACGGGCAGGCAGAGCCAGTCGGGGGCATGGCCGAGGGTGTCGCAAATCTCGAAGGCCGCGGTTTTCTGGCCTTCCAGCCGGTAGGGGTTGATGGAATTGACCAGCGCGAGGGGATGCTTGCGGCTGATTTCCACCACCAGGCGCAGGGCGTCATCAAAAGAGCCTTCCACCTGCACCACCTGCGCCCCGTAAGCCAGCGCGCCGGCCAGTTTGCCCAGCGCCACCTTGCCTTCGGGAATCAGCACCACCGCTTTAACGCCGGCGCGGGCAGCATAGGCTGCCGCTGAGGCCGCGGTGTTGCCTGTGGAGGCGCAAATCACGGCTTGCGCCCCCCGCCCGATGGCCTCGCTCACCGCGGCGGTCATGCCGCGGTCTTTGAACGAGCCGGTGGGGTTCAGCCCCTCGTATTTCACGAAGAGTTGGAAGCCGCCGCCGAGGCGCGCCGCCAGCCGAGGCACCGGCACCAGAGGCGTCTCGCCTTCCAGCAGGGAAACCACCTGCGTATGGGCGGGCAAGTCGAGCCACGGGCGGTAACGAGAGATGACACCATTGTAAGGCATATCCGTCTCCTTGAGCACAATGTCCTAACGCGCGGCGTCGGCAGCTTTGAGGGCAAAATAGGCTTCCATCACCCGCCGCACAATCGGGCCGGCCACCACCGCGCCTTCCCCACCATTATAGAGGAAAGCCACCACAACAATCTCCGGATCATCATAGGGGGCGTAGGCCACCGTCCAGCCGTGGGTCGGCCAGTCGCCGCGGCGGCAGAGGTGCCGCTGCTGGGCTTTGTTGTCGCAATATTCCGCGGTGCCGGTCTTCCCCGCCACAGGGATGGGAAAGCCCTGGAACACGCGGTGCAGCGTGCCGTGGATACCGTCGGTCACGGCCAGGCGCATCCCCCGCTGCACCTGTTCGATGGCCCACGGGTCCACCGTCTTCAACTCGCCGGTCCATTTACACCGGCCAATGCCGCCGGGGTTGCGATAAATCTTGATGATGGGGTCGGTGGTAATATCCCAGCGCACCTTGGGCTTGAACGGTTCGATGACCTTGCCTTCCGCATCCACCACTTCGTAGCGGACCGTGGGCTGCATTTGCACGCCATTGTTGGCAATGGTGGCCGCCGACATGAGCACCTGCAAGGGCGTGCCAAGTACATAGCCCTGCCCCACGCTGGCAAGGTAGGTGTCGCCGGTGGACCAGTTTTCGCCCTTGTAGATACGCTTCCAGGTCGGCGTGGGGATCAGGCCGGTGGCTTCCCCAGGCAGGTCGATACCGGTGCGGTCGCCGTAGCTCAAGGCGTGGGCATAAGTGCCCAAACGGCAAATGCCGAGGCCGGGGTTGATTTCATCGTCGTAGCCACCGCCGAGTTTGTAGAAGCACACATTGCTGGAATAAGCAATGCAGTGCAGAAAGTCAATTTTGCCAAACCCGCCCTCCTGGTAGTTGTGGTCGTAGAACTTTTCGGCCTTACCAGGGTCGTTGGCGTAATACTTGTTCGCCAGGGTGATGATGCCCGGCGCGTCGATAATCTGATCGAGGGTAACGATGTGCTCATTCATTGCGCCGGTGCCGGTGACGATTTTGAACGTCGAGCCGGGGGCATATTCACCGGAAATGGCGTGGTTGAGGAGCGGGTTCTCGGGGTCGGCAGCCAGTTGCTGGTAATAATAAGCCGGAATGAAGCGCGCCATGCGGTTGTTTTCGTACGTGGGGTACGAAACCATAGCGAGGATTTCGCCAGTTTTGGGGTTCATGGCAATGACCACCCCGCTTTGGGTGCGCGGCGCGCCATCGGGCATCGGGTAGCGCTCGTTCACATACTTGATCTGGTTGACCAGAATGTGATAGGCCGCATCTTGCAGGCGGGTATCAATCGTCAGCACCAGATTTGCGCCCGGCTTGGGCTGCTGGGGTTCCTTCAAGTCGCGCAAAATGTGCCCGGCGACGTCGACTTCCACCGTGCGGTGGCCGTTAGTGCCGGCCAGCAGGTCTTGGTAAGAAAGTTCCACCCCCGCATAGCCCACTTTATCGCGATTAGGCACCAGCCCTTTGTTTTTGTAATAATCAACCAGCGCCTTGGGCACCGGCCCCAGGAAACCAACCACGTCGGCCGTCAGGTAGCCGGTGGGGTAATCGCGGATGGGGTCGACTTCGATGCCCACCCCCGGCCAATCGGCGGCGCGTTCGCGAATGACCATGGCGGTTTTTCGCGGAATATCGCACTTGATTTTCACCGGTCGGTACGGGGCAAAGGTTTCGCCGAAATTCACAATCTGGCGAATGCCTTGCTCCGAGCGGCAGGGCACGTAGGGGTGCTCCTTATCCACCGTGCCATAACTCACCGGCACGCCGGTAAGGGCCGAGAGTTGCCGGTAGATGGCATCCACCTTGCCGGGGTCGTCGGGCAGGTAGGCGGGGGTAATCACCAACGTGTAGGAAGCCACATTGCGCGCCAGCACCACGCCGTTACGGTCGTAAATTGCGCCGCGCGGCGCGGGGATGTTGAGTTCCTCAACCCGGTTGGCATTGGCGCGGGCAATCCACTCGTCGTAACGCAGCACCTGGAGGTCGAACAGGCGCGCGACAAATGCCAGCAGCACCAACCCAATCACGGCTGCTGTAACGCCCAGCCGCCAGCCTTCCAGCAGCGCAGAGGTGATTTCAGGTTCGCCGTTCATACATGCACCTCTTTGCTCGGAAAGAACCAGGCCGCCCATTCATCCATCAGGCTATAAACCGGCAGCGCGAACAACAGGTTGAGCAACAGGCTGGGGAAAACCACCCGGTTGAGGGCTTCCCCAAGGGGCAAAGGGCTGCGCAGCACAAAGCGCAAATAGCCCCACGCCAGCCCCTGCGTCACCAGGGTGCCGACCAGCACCACGGTGAAAAACGCAAAAAAGGAAGCCCGCCACAGTTTTCGCCGCAAAAGCATGGCAAAACCTGCAACCATGCCATAGCCCATCACGAACAGCCACCACGGCAGCGCCGAAAGCGTGCCAACCATCAGCCCGGCCAGCACCACCCACACCCACGAAGCGGGAGCGTCTTCGTGCATATACCACGCTGCGAGGGTCAACAGCACCACATCGGCTGCCCCTTGCAAGAGGTGAATCTGGCTAAACACGGCGCTCTGCAACGCGGTTGCCAGCGCCAGCACCACCAGGCCAGAAAGCGAAGCCATCATGGCGTGCCCCCTTGCGGTTTGGTCAGGGGTGTCACATCCACCGGGCGGAAGTTGACGATGACCAGCACGATCTGCAAGCGCCGGAAATCTACCACCGGCTGAACCGCGGCTTCCTGAAAGAGCGCATACGAAAGCTTGCGCACGCTCACGATTTGCCCGGCGAGAATGTTAGGGGGGTAACGCCCCCCCAGGCCCGAAGTCAGCACCAGGTCGCCGGGCTTGATTTTGGCATCCAACGAAACCATATCCAGCGAAAGCTCACCGGTCAGGCTACCGACCAGCACGGCGTTGGTGTGGGAAGGCTGCACCACGACATCCACCGCCGAGTTGGCGTCGGTAATCAGTTGCACGCGGGCCGCGTTGGGGATCACCGCGGTGATGTGCCCCACCAGCCCCTCGGCGCTCACCACAGGCATGCCCACCCGCAAGCCATCGTCGGAGCCGCGGTTGATGATGATGTAACGCAAAAAGGGGCTGGGGTCACGGCCAATGACCTGAGCGGCCTTGTATTCGTTCTGGGGATGGGCGCGGGCAAAATCCAACAACGCCGAAAGCAATTCCGCTTCGGCCAGTTGCTGCTGCAAGGTCACCACTTCGGTTTGCAAGCGGCTGACCTCGGCTTTGAGTTGCTGGTTTTCGGCGCGCAGGGCGTTGACGTCTTTAGGCGCGTTGAGATAAGCCCGGATGCCCTGATAAGCCCGGGCCAACCACGCCTGCACCGACAAAACTGGCTGGGTGCTCAAGCGTGTCAGCGGCGTCAGATAGCCCCCCAACGAAAGCGCCAGCAGCCCAATGACCACCAACGCAATCACCAACGCCCGTAAAGTGCGAGGGGAAAATTTCATCGCAAGCGCAAGGCGGGGAATCCCGCCCTCAGGCTATATTCTCCATATCGACGAGGAACTGGCCGTTGGTGCGGAAGTCTTCCAACACCATGCCTGCGCCGCGGGCCACGCAACTTTGTGGGTCGTCGGCCACCCAGGCACGCAGGTTGAGTTCGTCGGTAATGCGCTCGGCCAATCCCTGCAACTGTGCCCCGCCGCCGGCTAAGGTAATGCCGCTCTCCATCAAATCGGCAATGATGGCCGCGGGGGCTTCATCGATGGTGTCGCGAATGGTATCCATGATGGTCTGCACCGGCCCGGCAATGGCTTCCCGAATCTCAATCGAAGAGACTTCTACCGCCTCCGGCAAGCCAGTGACCAGATTGCGGCCGCGCACCACCGTGGTTTTCTCTTCCGGCAAGGGATGCGCCGAGCCAATCTGGATTTTGATGGTCTCAGCCATCTGCTCACCAATGAGCAGATTATACTTATTGCGCAGATATTGCACGATGGCCTCATCCATTTCATCACCTGCCACCCGCAGCGAACGGGAAACCACCGTGCGTCCCACCGAAAGCACCGCCACCTCGGTGGTGCCGCCGCCAATATCCACAATCATGTGCCCTTGAATATCGCCAATGGGCAACCCGGCACCGAGGGCTGCGGCTACCGGCTCTTCAATAAGGTGGGCTTCTCGCGCCCCGGCCGCCATGGCCGCGTCGTACACGGCGCGCATTTCCACCTCGGTCACGCCGGCAGGCACGCCGATCACCACCCGGGGGTAAGGTGCGGGCACGATGCTCTGTTCGTGCGCCTTCCCGATGAGGTGCTCTAACATGGCTTCGGTGATGTCGAACTCGGAAATCACACCATCGCGCAGCGGGCGGATGACCAGGACGTTGGCAGGCGCACGCCCGGCCATTCGCTTGGCCGTGCTACCCACGGCCAAGGGCTGGCGGGTGCGCTTGTCGACCGCGACCCAGGAAGGCTCATTCACCACAATACCTTTACCACGGATGTAAACCAGGGTATTGGCTGTACCCAGGTCGATGCCGATATCCAGCGCAAAAAAACTCAGCAGCCAACTGATTGGATTAAACAAAACACAGGCTCCTGCAAGGGAATAGGCTTACCGTGCGTTAAGCGCGTCCATTATACCATTGCGAAAAACGAGTGCATTAAAGCAGCAGGAACGGCGGAACCGAAACGCGTTGAAATTGAAAGGATGGCTCCCAGGGCGGCAGGGTGATGACCTTACTGGAAAACGCGCATCCGCCCTTTTCCCAGCAGGCGATGGTATAATGGAAAACACAGCGGGTAGCAGCAATCCGAGCGCGCGCGGCTACCCCGCGCTGCGATTTCGTGTTAGAGGAGTTTTGTATGTCCGGTCATTCCAAGTGGTCAACCATCAAGCGCAAGAAAGCCGCCGAAGATGCCAAGCGCGGTAAAATCTTCACCCGCCTGGCGCGGGAAATCACCTTAGCGGCGCGGGAAGGCGGCGGCGATCCGGAAGCCAACGTCCGCCTGCGGCTGGCCATCGAGCGCGCCAAAGCCGCCAACATGCCCAAAGACAACATCGAGCGCGCCATCAAGCGCGGCACCGGCGAAGACAAAGAAAGCGGCAACTTTGAGGAAATCTACTACGAAGGCTATGCCCCCCACGGCGTCGCGCTGATGATTTACTGCGTGACCGACAACCGCAACCGCACCGTCTCCGACGTCCGGCACATCCTCAGCCGGTACGGCGGCAGCATGGGCGAGGGCGGCTCGGTAGCGTGGCAGTTCGAGCGGATGGCCTACTTCGCCATCCCCGCCGAAGGGCAAGACCCCGACGCCATCTTCGAACTGGCCGTGGAAGGCGGTGCCGACGACGTCAAATTCGACGACGACCTGATCGAAATCTTCGGGCCGGTCGATTCTTTCAAGACCATCGGCGACCAGTTGCGCCAGGCGGGCATCCAGCCCGACGAAGCCGGGCTGAAAATGATCCCCAAGCAAGAAATGGAACTTTCCCCCGATGAAACCATCCAGGTGCTCAAGGTCATCGAAGCCCTGGAAGAACTGGACGACGTCCAGGAAGTATATTCCAACCTCAACATCAGCGAAGAAGCCCTCGCGAAGATGGAAGCCGCCTGAGCGCGGCTCGCGGGAGCACTTTTCAGGCCGCTGAGGCGCTGCATGCGCGGCAAGCGGGAAGCCGCACAGCGGTGGTTGCCTCGGTGGCCTTTTCATAGGTGCAGCCTGTGCTCGTTCTTGGACTTGACCCCGGCACCGCCACCACCGGTTACGGCCTGGTAGAAGCCGCCGCCGACGGCGCCATGACGGCCATAGACTACGGGGTCATCCTCACACCGGCCAAAACACCCCTGGCCGAGCGCCTGCACATGCTCTACGACCGGCTGCAAGGGCTGCTGGAGCGTTACCACCCCGATGGTGCGGCGGTCGAAAAACTGTTCTTTCAGAAAAACGTCACCACGGCGATGAGCGTGGGGCAGGCGCGGGGCGTGCTGCTGCTGGCGCTGGCCCAGGCCGGACTGGCCGTGGCCGAATACACGCCCAACGAAATCAAGGAAGCCGTGACCGGCTACGGCAGCGCCGGAAAAGCCCAAATGCAACGCATGGTGCAAATGCTGCTGGGGCTGGAAAGCCCCCCTCGCCCCGACGACGCCGCCGACGCCCTGGCCGTCGCCCTCTGCCACGCCCAGCACCTCCGCTGGCAAACCCACCTTGCCGAGAGGCAGCCATGATTGCCTTCCTGGAAGGCACCCTCGCCGCCCGCCACGAAGACCGACTGACCGTGCAAATCGGCGCGATGGGACTGTGGGTGTTCGTGCCCCGCCCCCTGGCCGAGCGGCTGACGGTGGGGCAGCCCGTGGCGTTGCACACGCACCTGGTGGTGCGGGAAGATGCCCTCACCCTCTACGGCTTCGAAACCGCCGAAGCGCGTGACCTCTTCATCCTGCTGCTGGGCGTCAACGGTGTGGGGCCGCGGCTGGCGCTGGCCATCCTTTCGGCGCTTACCCCGGCGGCGCTGCGGCGCGCCGTTTTCCAGGAACAGGCCGACGTCTTCCAGCGGGTGCCCGGCGTGGGCAAGAAAACCGCCCAGAAAATCGTGTTGCACCTGCAAGACCGCCTGCGCCCCGAAGATACCCTCACTGCCGTGGCCGCTCTGCCCGATGCCGACGGCGAAGTGCTGGAAGCCCTCATCGCCCTGGGCTACAGCGTGGTGGAAGCCCAAACCGCCATCCAGTCCCTGCCGGGCGATGCCCCCCCCGATGTGGAAACGCGCCTGCGGCTGGCGCTTCAATCTCTGAGCCGCTAATTCCCCTTTTTGGAGTTCTGTTATGGCTGAAGAAAGCAACACCCTTCCCGAAAGCGAAATCGTCGCCCCCGAAGCCGAAAGCGAAACCCCGGCTACCTGGCACGACCCCGCCAAAGTGCTCCGCTTTGCCGTCATTGCCCGCGTCACCGCTCGCATTCTGCTGGCCCTCATCGTCGTGGGGCTGGGTTATGTCACGTACCAGGTCGTTCACAACGCTTCCATGACCGGCCAGAGCGCGTGGAGCAATCTGCTGATGCAATATCTGGCTTTTGTTTCGCTGGTGATGGCCGTGGTGGTGATGGAAGGTATCGCCTACTTCCTGGAAATCATGGTGGACATCGAGGAAAACACCCGGAAGTAGCATGGCTGTTTCCCTCCCCAACACTACGATAGCCTTCATTGGGCCGGGCACGATGGCCGAGGCGATGATCACCGGCCTGCTGCGGGAAGGCGTCGCGTCGCCGGAACGCATCGTGGCGGCCGGGCCGCGTCAGCAGCGGCTGGAACGGCTGGAAACGCGCTACGGCATTCGCACCACGCGCGAGAATGCCACCGCGGCAGCTGAGGCCGATGTGGTCGTACTCTCGGTCAAACCGCAGGTGCTTTCCAAAGTGCTGCCCGAGTTGAAAGGGAGAATCCGCCCCGAGGCGCTGGTGCTTTCCATCGTGGCCGGTGCCACGATGGAACGGTTGAGCCATGGCCTGCAACACCCGGCGGTGGTACGCGCCATGCCCAACACCCCCGCCCAAATCGGCATGGGCATCACCGTGTGGACGGCGGCGCAGGCTGTCAGCCCCACTCAGCGGGAAACCGCGCGCGGTGTGCTCACAGCCCTCGGCGACGAAATTTTCATGGAAGACGAGGTGTATCTGGATATGGCCACCGCCCTTTCCGGCACCGGCCCGGCCTATGTGTTCTTGTTCATGGAAGCCCTGATCGACGCGGGTGTGCACCTCGGTTTCCCGCGGCGGGTGGCCGAGCAGCTGGTTGTGCAAACGGTCAAAGGCTCGGCAGCCTACTATGAGCGACAACAGGGCGAAGTACACTTGGCGCATTTGCGCAATCAGGTCACTTCGCCGGGCGGCACCTCGGCATCGGCGCTCTACTATTTGGAAAAAGCGGGCTTTCGCACGGCCATCTCGCGCGCCGTATGGGCGGCCTATGAACGGGCGCTTTCGCTGGCCCAAAACGGCAAACCGCAGCCGCCGAAATGAGCGTGCCGCGCGGAGATTGCAAAGCAACCGCAGCCAAAATGCACATCCCCTGGCGTTAGCCGCTATTCAGGCTAAGCACCGATCCAAAATCCCTGAGCAATGTGTCTCTGCGGGGCAGGCGGGAAGCCATCTGCCTCGCGTGACGTTGCTCGGCCCCACGCTTGCCAAGATGTGCTAAACTAAGAACGGTTTGACTTCCACCCTGCTTTCTCTGCGAAAGGAGCAACCCATGGACGAAAAAGAAAAACTCCTCAACCTGATGCGCTTTTGGCTGTTCGGCACGTCCGTAATCGTCTTCGCCGCCGTGACGGCCTACATCGGCATCTTCAGCAACCGCAACTGGTGGCTGGCAATCAAAGCCGGTTTCCCCATCTGGGGGCTGAGCGCCGTGTTGGCCGTGATCTGGTATTACCTCTACAAGTGGTACCTTTCCCGCAAATAGGGCGCTTCCCAAAACGAGACCGGCCTGCCTCAATCCAGGGCAGGCCGGTTGCTTTTGCGAAAGCCGCGCGAAGCGCGCTGCAATCTCAACAAAGGGGCGCTCAGAAGAGCGGCGCCATGGTGCTCAACACCCGCCGGGCAATCACCAGGCGCTGAATTTCGCTGGTGCCTTCCCCAATGGTCATCAAGCGGGTGTCACGATACATCCGCTCGACAGGGTATTCCCGGCTGTAACCGTAGCCACCGTGAATCTGGATGGCGTTGCGGGTGACGCGCTCGGCCATTTCCGAGGCAAAGAGTTTGGCCATAGCCGCCGCGTGGGTAAAAGGCTTGCCCTGGGCTTTGAGCCAGGCAGCGTGATACACCATCAGGCGAGCGGCGTGGATTTCGGTAGCCATGTCGGCCAGCATAAACTGGATGGCCTGACGGGCGGCCAGGGGCTTTCCAAAAGCCATCCGCTGCTGGGCATACGCGACGGCTTCCTCGAAGGCGGCCTGGGCGATACCCAACGCCAGCGCGCCGATGCTGATACGCCCACCATCCAACACCTGCAGCGTCTGATACATTCCCTGGCCAACATCGCCCAACAGGTTTTCGCGCGGCACCCGGACGTTTTCGTAAGTAATGGCATGGCTATGCGTGGTGCCCAGCCCCATCTTCTTCTCCGGCGGGCCCACGTGCAGCCCAGGGGTGTTGGTGGGCACCACAATCAGGCTGAGGCTGTGGCTGCTACGCTCAGGCGAAGTGCGCACCAAAGTCACGATGTAATCGGCGTCGCCTGAGTTGGTAATCCACATCTTGCTGCCGTTGATCACCCAGTGGTCACCCTCCAGTTCGGCGCGGGTTTTGACGCCTTTGAGGTCGGAACCCGCGTCGGGCTCGGTCAGGGCCAGGGCAGCGAGGCGCCCCGGCTGGCCGCTAACCACTCGCGGCAAAAAGCGCTTTTTCTGTTCTTCGTTGCCAAACATGACAATCGGCATGCATCCCAAACCGTTGTGCGCCGCGACCACCAACGCCGTACCGCCATCGCCCCAGCCGAGTTCTTCAATGGCAATGGCAAAAGCCAAAGGGTCCACCGCGCTGCCGCCGTAGGCTTCCGGCACGCTCATCCCCATCAGGCCAAGTTGCTCACCGCCCTTCTGCAAAGCGGGCCACATGGTTTCTTCCCGCTCGTTGTATTCGGCTGCCAGTGGCTTGATTTCCCTGGCGACGAAGTTGTGCACGGCATCGCGCCACATTTTCAATTCGGGGGAAAGGGCAAAATCCATGGTGTCCTCCTGTGCTGGTCGGGTATGGAGAAACAAAAAACGCGCCTTGCGGCGCGCGAGTTACGATTGGGGTGGCGTGGGAAGGTCGGTCGGCACCATGTGTTCGGGCATTCTCACAAGCACGGCCTCGCCGGTGACGCAGGCTTCGCCGTCGGCGTACACAGTAGTTTCGACGACCACTTTGCGGGGCTTGACTTCTTTGATGCGACCCCGGGCTTCTAACGTCACACCCAGCGGCGTGGGTTTGAGATAATTGACGTGCAATGCCGCCGTCACAAAGCGCGGCACCGGGGCGCCGTCGCCGGGCTCATGGCCCTCGGCGCGATACGCAGCGAGGGCCGCGCTGCCCGTGCTGTGGCAATCAATGAGCGAAGCCAGCAAACCACCATACACAAACCCGGGAATAGCAATGTGATACGGTTCAGGCGTGAAACGGGTTACCGTTTCGTCGCCATCCCAGGCCGTCTGGAAATGGTGGCCGTGGGCATTGTAACGCCCGCAGCCGTAGCACCAGGCCAGATCGTCGGGGTAATAATCCTGAATAAACGGAGAAGCGGCCATAAACACCTCGGCAAAAGTGAGATGAAATGCAAGGGTGTTTCTATTCTATCCCAGGGTGCGCGAAAAGAGGGGCAGGAAGAGGCCCTCGGGGCCGATAAAATACGCCCCTGGACCCTTACCGGGCACCAGGGGCGGCAGGTCAATTCCAGCATGTCGCGCAATAAGCCTCAGGAGGCCTGTTCCTGTTCCTCTTCCTCCTGTTCCTGCGGCGGCGTGTTGATCGCTTCCCAAAAGCGTTCCAATGCCTCCACGTCGCCTTCCCGCGCCAACAGCGTGAGAATGTCGCCGCTCTGCAAGCGAGTATCGCCGTGGGGCAAGACGGTTTCCCCACCCCGATCGATGTGGATGAGGAGGAACGTTTCCGGCAGATGCACTTCGGCCAACGTTTTGCCCACCAGGGGCGAATCGGGAGGCACGACAAATCGCGCCTCTGCCGTGCCCGGAGGCACCCCAGGGAGTTCCCCCACAGCAAAGCCGCGCCGTACCATGCCAAGTTCGTACGCGTGCACGATGTCATTGCGGCGAATGACGCCCAGCAGTTTGCGCGGGTTCTTGCGGTCCACCACGGGCAAGCGTGAAATGTCGCGCGGGGCCATTCGCTGGGCCACATCGCGCAGGGTTTCGTCCGGGTAAGCCACCACCACCGACCGCACGGCAATATCGCGCACTTTCAAATTGGGGTCGTTGCCCCGACGGCCTTCAATGGCGCGGCGGTAATCGGCCAGTGAGACAATGCCCCACAGGTTACCATGCTCATCCACCACCGGGAAGCCATGGCTGTTGGTCTGCAAAAACAGGCCGCCCAGGCTGGCCGCCGGGATGTCGGGCGACACGGTAACCGGGTTGGAATCCATGACCTCCGCCACTTTGACCGAGGCCAGCACATCCATATCGCGTCCGCGGAAAAGGCGAATGCCCCGCCGCACGAGTTTGAGCGTGTAAATGGATTCCGGCTCCATGCGCTCAGCGACCACCACGCTCACCACCACAGCGGCCATGAGGGGGAGCAAAATGCGGTAATCGTCGGTAAGTTCAAAGACGATCATAATCGCCGTGAGCGGCGCACGGGCCGCGGCGGCAAACACCGCTGCCATGCCCACGGTGGCGTAAGAGCCAGCCCCGGCAGCAATGGTGGGCAACGTTTTGTGCACCACCCACCCGAAAGTGCCGCCGGTCATTGCCCCCATGAACAGGGCAGGTGCAAACACACCGCCCGAATTGCCCGCCCCCAGCGTCAACGAAGTCGCCGCCAGTTTGAGCACCACCAACACCACCATCAAAGTCAGCGAGAGGTTGCCCAGCAAAGCATCTTCAATGACGGGGAAACCGGAACCAAACACATGGGGCAACCCCTGGTGCAGCGGCACCCCCAGACGTAATTCGTCGGCAGGCACGAAGCCCAACCCCAAAATCTGGGGGTAAAGGTAGCCCATCGTGCCGAGCAACAAACCGCCCACCGCCGGTTTGAGCCAGGCGGGGAAATCCCAGTTATCGAACAGGTCTTCGGTGAAATAGAGCGCCCGAATGAACGCCACACCGATGAGCGCCCCCAACACGCCGAGCAACAGGTAAATCAAAATTTCCCAGCCGCTGCGGGTGGCATAGAAAGGAATGCCAAAAGCAGGGCGGTCGCCCAAAATGCTGCGGGCAATGGTGCTGGCCGTCACCGCCGAAAGCACCACGCTGCTCAAGTCGCGCAGGGTCAGTTCGCCCAAAATGACTTCAATGGCAAACAACACGCCCGCGATGGGAGCATTGAAAGTAGCGGCAATCCCCGCTGCCGCCCCTGCCGCGACCAGGTTGCGTGTGCGGCTTTCCGAAAGGCGGAACCACTGCGCCAACGTCGAGCCGAAAGCCGCGCCTACCTGCACAATCGGCCCTTCACGCCCTGCCGAGCCGCCCGAGCCAATGCAGGCTGCCGAGGCGGCCACCTTGGCAACCACCACCCGCGGGCGGATGCGCGCGCCCTTCAGCGCAATCGCTTCCATCACCTCCGGCACGCCGTGGCCTTTGGCTTCGGGCGAAAAAAAGGCAATAATCGGCCCGGCAACCAGGCCCCCAATCACCGGGGCAATGATGTACCAGCCGCGCCCCAAATCGGGCCACACTTTGGGCAAGTGAAAGAAAAGAAGCCGCTCTACCCACGAGATCAACTCAATGAAGAACACGGCTCCTACAGCAGTTCCCGCGCCAATGAGCGCAGCCAACAGTAACCAGGCTATCATGCCCGAAGCGTGCACCCGATCGAGCACACGCTCCCACACCATCTGGCGAGCGAACGATGAAGGGGTTTCCTGCAAAATGCACTCCTCGAAGCAAAATTCCAGGGGAACGTCTCACGCCCCACCTCTGGCCGAGCACAAAGCAGACCGACTGCAGACAAACCGAAATCCATTATACAACGATTTATGTCCAAAGGCGGTATAATCTAATCGCATTCTTTTCCATCCTTTTCCCTGGTGAGGCGAAGCATCGTGGTTTCCAAAGTCAAACAGTGGCGAGATTTCTGGACCCTTCCCTCTTCTTACAGCGATCTCATGCAGGCGCTGGGAGCAACGATCATCGGCTTGCTCAGCGCCGCGGGCGTCCTTCTCTTTAAACAAACCATTCGCTGGATCCACACCCTGCTTTGGGAAGACGGGGCCGGCCTGCTGGTGCCGCACACTGGCCGCTGGGTGTTGCTACTGGTGCCAGCCGTAGGCGGTTTGGCTGTTGGGCTGATTCGCATGTGGTGGCTGAGTGAAGAACGCCATCACGGTGTGGCCTCGGTGATGGAAGCCGTCGCGCTGGCAGGCGGCCGCCTGCGCTACAAAGAAACGCCCCTCAAAGTGCTGGTTTCGGCCATTTCGTTGGGCAGTGGTGCGTCGGTTGGGCCGGAAGACCCCAGCGTGCAAATTGGCGCCAGCATTGGCTCCTTTTTCGGGCAAAAGTTCCACATGTCTGACCAGCGCACACGGGTGTTTGTGGGCGCAGGCGTCGCCGCGGGCATCGCAACGGCCTTCAACGCCCCCATTGCGGGCGTATTTTTTGCGGTAGAAATCATCTCGGGTGATTTCTTCATCTCGTCTTTCGGCATGATCGTGCTCAGCGCCGTGATGGCCGCCGTGCTCACCCGCGCCCTGGTCGGTCCCCAACCCGCCTTCCCCATCCCGCTCTACACCTACCACGGGCCAATGGATCTGCCCTTCTACCTCGGCCTGGGGCTTCTGGCTGCCCCGGTGGCTTTACTCTACATCCAGGCCATTTACTGGACGCATGACTTTTTCCATCGCCTCAAACTCCCCAAATGGCTCTCGCCTGTGCTCATCGGCCTGCTCATTGGCGCTGTGGGGCTTTACTACCCCCAAATTCTGGGCGATAGTTACGAAGCCGTGGGAGATATTCTCAACGGGCGCGAGATGGTGTTAGGAACGTTGGTCATCCTGGTCTTCCTGAAAATCATCTTCACAGCGCTCAGCCTGGGAGCAGGCTTCATCGGCGGCGTGTTCGCCCCCTCACTTTTTCTCGGGGCAGCCTTGGGCGGCGCCTATGGCCTGGCGATGGAGCACCTCTTCCCCAGTTTGCACCTCGTGCCTTCGGCTTTCGCCCTCGTCGGCATGGCGGCGGTGCTTGCCGGCACGGTGCATGCGCCAGTGACGGCCATCATGCTTTTATTCGAGATGACCGACGATTACCACATCGTGCTCCCACTGATGTTCGCGGTCACCGTGAGCATTTTGGTAAGTCAATACTTCCAACCCGAATCGGTCTACTCGCTGGGGCTGGTGCGCGATGGGCTGCGGCTGCGACGCGGCCGCGATGTCGACGTGCTGGAATCCATCAAAGTCAAAGAAGTGATGGAACCCCGGCCGGTCACCATTCGCGCCGACATGCCGCTGCTCACCGTGAGCGCCATGTTCGACCAGTTCCATACCCACGGCCTGCCGGTGGTGGATGACGAAGGCCGCCTCATCGGCATCATCACGTTGCAAGACCTGCAACGCGCCCTGGCCGAAGACCCAGAGAACCCTCAGCGCACGGCAGGCGAAGTCTGTCGCAAGCGGTTGGTGGTGGTTTACCCCGAAGAGAGCATCAAAGACGCCTTACACAAGATGAGTGTGCACGAAATCGGCCGCCTGCCGGTGGTCGACCCGGCTCACCCCGACCGCCTGCTGGGCTGGATCAACAGGGCTTCCATCATCCGCGCCTACGAACTCGCCCTTGCCCGCCGGGCTTCCCTGGAACACCGCGGCGAACAAATGCGGCTGGAAGCCATCACCGAAGCGCCCGTGCTGGAAATGACCGTTGTGGAAGACGCGCCGGTGGCGGGCAAAACGGTGGCCGAAGTGCCCTGGCCGGAAGGCGCGGTGTTGGTGCGTGTTCAGCGAGGGCATCAGTTGCTCATCCCGCACGGCGATACGCTGTTGCTGCCCAACGATCGGCTGACCTTCGTCGCCGAGCCCGGCGCCGTGGCGCCGCTGCGCTCGCTGGTGGAGAACAAGGCCTGAACGCCAGCCACCCCGCCGCAGCCAAAACCTGTCATCTTTCCAAAAGATGTAATACAATAGCGCCGTTCTTGGCCATCCTGACACATCGAGAGAGTTTTCCATGGAAACCTGGCTTCCCAACTTCGTCGACGAAGTGCAACGGCTGCTTGGTTACAGTCCCACGACCGCGACGGCCTACGCAAGCGACATTCGCCGTTTTCTGGCCTACCTGGCCGAAGAGGGCAAAGAAGTGCCCCCCACCAGCCTGAGCGCCGACGATGTGGTGGGCTTCCTGGCCCACGAAGTGGCCGCGGGGCGCAGCCGCGCCACAGTCCAGCGCCGCACGGCTTCGCTGCGGGTGCTGGAGCGTTGCCTGCTGCTCACCCACCGCATTGAAAAACCTTTCATGCCCACCGAACTTTTGCTGGAAGAGACGCTCAGCCAAAGCCGCGCGCCGCGCCCCACAACCTGCCTGCGCACGGAAGACCTGCAACGCCTGTGGCAAACGCTGCTGACTTCCCCCAAACGGCAGGCCCTGCGCGACCTCGCGCTGATGGCTTTGCTGGTCGAATGGGGCTTCCCCGTCAGCGCCCTGCTGGAACTGCACCTGCAGCACCTAGACAAAGCCCAACACGCCCTCTGGCTGCCCACGCCCTCGGGCACCATGCTTTCCTGGAAACTCGAAGGCGCTTTCGAGCCGTTGAAGCGCTACCTGGAACAGGGGCGCGATGGGCTTTCCCCCAAAGAGGGCGAAACCCATCTCTTCATCAGCCAACAAGGGAAACCGCTCTCTCGCCAGAGCGTGTGGCACAGCCTGCGCCGCTGGGGGCAAAAGGCCGGCCTGGAAACCCCGCTCACCCCGCGTGTGCTGCGCGCCACAGCAGCCCACCGGCTGCTTGCCCGTCAGGTGCCCCTGAAAACCATCGGCATGGCGCTGGGGCACACCAACCCCCTTTCAACAACCTTGCTGGTGCGTCGCCTGCAAACCTCCTGCGGCAACACCCCGCCTGCCGAATTGCCCACCCTCGACACCCCTGCTGAATAATCATCTTTTCGCCACGAGGTTCCCCATGCTTCAAAAACCCGACTACTTCTCACTGCAAGACATCGATGCCCTGGCCGACGTCATCCGCCGGCGGGCGCAAGGCTTTCAACCGCGTGTAGGGCTGATTTTAGGCTCCGGCCTGGGCGCGCTGGCCGAAGAGGCCGAAGCCGTCGCCGTCATTCCCACAGCCGAAATTCCCGACTGGCCGGTTTCCACCGTGCCGGGCCATGCCGGAAGGCTGGTGCTGGGCACGCTGGCTTCCCAACCGGTGTTGATTTTGCAAGGGCGGGTGCACTATTACGAAGGCTACACCATGGCGCAGGTCGGCCTGCCGGTGCGGGTGATGCAGCGCCTGGGCGTGGAAACGCTCATCGTCACCAACGCGGCGGGGGCTGTCAACCCCGAGTTCGTGCCGGGCGACCTGATGCTGATTACTGACCACCTCAACCTGATCGGCATGGCGGGGCTGAACCCCCTGCGCGGCCCCAACCTGGATGAACTCGGCCCCCGCTTCCCCGATATGAGCCAGGCTTACGATCGCGAACTGCAAGCCCTGGCGCGGCGGGTAGCCCATGAGGCCGGCATCTTGCTGCGGGAAGGCGTCTACGCCTCGCTGGCCGGGCCTTCCTTTGAAACCCCCGCTGATTTGCGTTTCCTGCGCGGGGCCGGCGTGGACGCGGTGGGCATGTCCACCGTGCCAGAAGTCATCGTCGCCCGCCACGGCGGCACGCGGGTGCTCGGTATCTCGGGCATCAGCAACAAAGCCAACCTCGACGGCAGCACCATCACCACCCACGAAGAGGTGCTGGAAGCCGGACGCATCATCGTGCCCAAACTGCTGACGCTGCTGCGCGGCGTGCTGCAAGCGCTTTAACGCCCCTTCCCCTCCCTTTACCGAGGCGTCATGCAACCCCTGTTGGGCTTCCTGCAAACTTACGAAACGCTCATTTATCTTTTCCTGGGGGTGGCATTCCTGCTCTATGCCTTGCGCACCGCCCAGGCCTACCGGCGGCTGCAAGATGCCATCTTTGGGCTGGAGCGGCAGCATGCCGAGCAGCGCTTTCGGCGCAACCTGTGGGGCCTGGGGCTGACCTTCCTGGCTGCGTTGGTGGTGTTTTCCCTGGCGACCTACGTCGCCCCCTACCGCAGCGCCGTGCTGCTGCCCACCCCCACCGTCAACGTGCTGGCAACCCCCGGCACCGGCACGCCACAGGCTTCCCCTGCACCGCAGGAAACCGCCACGCCCATCCCGCCACCGACCATCAACCCCGAGGGTTGCGTGCCCGCCAAGGTCGAAATCACCTCCCCCCAGAACGGCAAGACCATCAGCGGGGAGGTGAACATCGAGGGGTCGGCGCTGATTCCCAACTTCGGCTTTTACAAGGTTGACATTGCCCCCGTGGACCAGGCGCTCTTCCTCACCATCTTCGCCAGCCACACGCCGGTGAAAGAAGGCACGCTGGTCGAAAAATGGGATACAGCGGCCATCCCCCCCGGCGACTATGTGCTGCAACTGGTGGTGGTGGACAACCAGGGCAAAGCCCTGCCGCCCTGTCGCATTCGCATCCACATCGCGCCGCCTTCATAGCGCCTGCAACCCGCGCGGCGGGACGCCCCGCCACCCCATTGCCGCCACGACCAGAGACCGACCATGCCGCAAATCGAAATTCGCACCGCCCTGGCAACCGATATTCCCTACCTGCCTAAAATCGACCATCACAGCGTTTCAGAAACCGTGTGGAAGATGGCATGGGCAGAAAACGGCGGGCTGGGAGCCACCTTCCAGCCCGCGCCGTTGCCGCGCCCGCTCAAGTTACCTTACCCTCACGACCCTCAAAACCTGCTCGATACCTGGCAGCGGCGGGGGCTGCTGCTGGTGGCCGTGCACGACGGCCTCCCCATTGGCTACCTGGCTGCCGAACCCGACCGCCCGCAACACGGCCTCTGGCTGACCGACGTCGTCGTCCATGCCCCCTGGCGGCGGAAAGGCATCGGCAGCGCGCTGGTGCTGACCGCGGGGGAATGGGGCAGCGAGCGCGGCCTGCGTCAGATGGTGCTGGAAGCCTCTTTCCGCAACGGCCCGGCCATCGTCTTTGCCCAGCACCTCGGCTTCACCTTCAGCGGCTTTCAGTACGGCTACTACCCCAATGGCGACGTCGCGCTGTTCTTCGCCCTCCCGCTGACCTAAGGCAAAATCAAGCCTGTTGGAAAGCAGCGACCCGTCGCCGCACTCCAAAAGAAAACTGCACCCCTGAATTGCCTAACTCTCGTTTGAGGATACACTAAGGCCCCCATGACTTTCACGGCGTTCCTGCGCGCCCTCAATCAAGTGCTGGCCGCGGGGATCGGCATCACAGCGCTTTCCCTGTGGCTGTACGCGCTTACCTTCAACCTGCGCAACCGGGTGACGTTCGCTTATTCGGTGGTGCTGCTTGCGGTGGCGCTCACCTTTGGGGGAGAATCGTTGGGCAGCGCGTCGGCCAGCCCTGCCCTGGCCGACCTGTGGTATCGGCTGCAATGGCTGGGGGCTATTTTGCTGCCGGCGGCTTACGTTCACTTTGCCGACGCGCTTCTGGCCACCACCGGCCGCCCCTCGCGCGGGCGGCGACGGCTCAGTGTACGGCTGCTTTACGCCGCAGCCGGTGGGTTCGCCGCGCTGTTGGGTTCCAACCGCCTGTTAGGGCCGTTCATCGCCGATGCGCCGCTGCCCTACCACACAGCCACCCGGTGGACGGCGCTGTTTGCCCTTTATTACCTCGGCACGATGGCGTGGGCGTGGGTCAATTTCGTGCGCGCCTATCGCCGCACCGTGGTACGCGCCAGTCGCCGCCGCATGGCTTACCTGTTGCTTGGCGCGCTCGCCCCGACTTTAGGGGCCTTCCCTTACGCGACCTTCCTGGGAAACCTGACCGCCAGCGCGCCACACTTTTTCTGGCTGCTGGCGACGCTCAGCAACCTCTTCACCACCCTGCTGTTGGTGCTGATGGCCTACGCGGTCGCCTTCTTCGGCGTGGCCTGGCCCGACCGGGTGGTGCGGGTGCGGCTGGTGCACTGGCTGTTGCGGGGGCCGGTGGCGGCTTCCACAGCCCTGGCACTGACCACCGCCGTCCGCCGAATGGGTGCGCGCTATCTCGGCCAGCCCTACACGGTGCTCGTGCCGCTGACAATGGTGCTCAGTTTCCTGCTGGTCGAGCACCTCATCGGCGCGACCGCGCCCCTGTGGGAGCCACTGTTGGGCGGCTGGCAAAGCAACTCCCTGCTCGCCGCGCTACACCGACTGGAAGACCACCTGTTCACACAGGAAGATGTCGCGCAGTTCCTGGAAGCCGTGCTGGCCGCCCTGTGCGACCAGTTGCGCGTGCCGACCGCCTTCATCGCCGTGGTGGAGGAAGGCAACCTCAGCCTGTTGGTAGCGGTAGGGGAAGGCCCGCCGCTGCCCGAAACACCGCCGCACTTGCTGGCCGAAGCGGCCTCCCAGCGAGGGCTGCTGCGCTGGGATGGCTACCTGCTGACGCCGCTCCACCACCGGGAAAGCGGGGCACTGCTGGGGGTGCTGGGGTTCCCCAGCGACGCCAACCTGGACGCCGAAGCCCGCGCCACCCTGCGCGCCCTGGCCGAGCGAGCCGCCCTGGCCCTGACCTACCACGCCCGGGGCCGCGCCGCCGCCCACGCCCTGCAAGCCCTCACCCGCCCCGACGACTTCATCCCCCGCTTGCGGGCAGTGGCACGCTACGACCAGCAGAAAGTGCTCGCCACCCCTGAAGAACTGCCCCCCTCGGCGGAACTGGCGCAGTGGGTCAAAGATGCACTCAGCCACTACTGGGGCGGGCCCAAACTCTCCCGCAGCCCCCTCACACGGCTCCAGGTCATCCAGCAAGCGATGGAAGACGGCCACGAAGACGCTTCGCAAGCCGTCCGCTCGGTGCTGCGCGACGCGGTCGAGCGGCTGCGCCCCGAAGGCGAGCGGCGTTTTACCACCGAATGGCTGCTCTACAACATCCTGGAAATGAAATTCCTGCAAGGGCGCAAAGTGCGGGAAGTCGCCCAACGGCTGGCGCTTTCGGAAGCCAACTTCTACCGCAAGCAACGCATCGCGCTGGAAGAAGTCGTGCGGGTGCTACTTGAAATGGAAGCCGAAGCCCGCCAGGAAAAACACCGCCAATAACGCCCCCGACTACCCGATCACCTGACTACCTGACTACCCGACTACCTGACTTCCCTATGTTCACCTACCTCGCCCACGCCTCGCCCCTCCACCGGCTCAACCCGGCGATGAAACTCGCCGCCATCGCGGTGGTAGCGCTGGCAGCCACCGCGGCATTCGACCCTTTCATCCCAGCCATGTTGCTGATAGCCCTCTGGCTCACAGCCTGGCGGTTGGGGCGGGTGCCCTTCTTGCAAATGCTACGGTGGAGCATTCCCCTCGCGCTGTTGCCCCTGCCCATTGCGCTTTTCAATGCCCTCTACACCGACCTCAGCCGCTATGCCCATCCTCACATTCTCTGGCACTGGGGCATCTGGACTTTGAGCACCGAAGGGCTGTGGAACGGCCTGGGCATGGGCCTGCGGGTGGCAGTGTTTGTGGCGGCTTCCCTGCTGTTCATTGCCACCACCGACCCTACCGACTTTGCCCTCAGCCTGGTGCAAAAC
The DNA here is from genome assembly GCA_011322445.1 of Chloroflexota bacterium. Taxonomy (NCBI): domain Bacteria; kingdom Bacillati; phylum Chloroflexota; species Chloroflexota bacterium. The sequence continues at coordinate 28,946 of DRMV01000027.1, forward strand.
CTGAAAATACCGCCCCGCTTCGGCTATGGCGTGTTGGTCTCTTACCGCTTTCTGCCGTTGCTCAAACGGGAATACGAAACCATCCGCCTGGCGCATCGCGTGCGCGGCGTCGGGGAAGGTCAGGGCTTACGGGGATGGATCGAAAAAACCCGCCGTTATGCTATCCCCCTGCTGGCGGCGGCGGTGCGGAAATCGGAGCGCACCGCGCTGGCAATGGACGCCAAAGCCTTTGGTGCGCTGCCGCAACGCACCTATTACCGGCAAATGGTCATCCGCCGCGGCGACGTGCTCTTTCTGCTGGCCTGGCTGCTCTATGTCGCGGCGGTGTATGCCCTTGCGCTCCATTTTGGCCTGGCCCACCTGCAATGGGTGCCAGGCTAACAGCGCGCTTACCGTGCCACAGAGTAAGCACGTACTTCTTTTTCTAACCGATCCCCCAATTTATCTTCTGCTACATCCAAGTCGTAATCGCTTTGCAATCCCATCCAAAACTGAGGGGTGGTGCCAAAGAAACGTGCCAAGCGCAACGCCGTATCGGCAGTAATACGCCGTTTCCCCAGCACTATTTCATTGATGCGGCGCGCGTCAACACCGATGCTCAATGCCAATTGATGTTGGCTCAGCCCCATGGGTTTGAGAAATTCTTCCAACAATACCTCACCAGGGTGCACCGGCTTCAGCTTTTCGGTTGCCATTGCAAATGTCCTTCCTCACGTTAGTGGTAATCTACGATTTCCACGTGATAAGCGTCACCATCATGCCATTCAAAACAAATACGCCATCCGTCGTTAATTCGAATGCTATATTGCCCTTTACGGTCGCCACTAAGTTCCTCTAACCTGTTCGCCGGGGGTATTCGCAAATCATTGAGATTCATAGCATTGTTCAGCATTCGGAGTTTACGATAAGCCACTTGCTGACAGGGGGTAATTTCCGCGAGCGCGTCCGCCCGAAAATCTTTTCCGTCTCTTTATCTCTGAACGACCGTATCATACTCTGATGATATAGCGCAACGCGCTAAACGTCAATCGCCCGATTCCCCCGCAATTGGCGCTCCAGCATCTTCAAATCCACCCGCGAGGTCAAATCCAGGCTCAGGGGAGTAACGGAAACCACCTTGTCCACGCGCACCGCGTAAACATCGCTGTGGGGGTCGAAAGTTTCCGGCGGGTCGCCAGGGCCATACCCCATCGTGCCAGGCTCCTGCCAACTGCGGCGCTTAGGCGGCACGGTGCGGTAATAACGCTTGCGCGCCAGCCGCGTGACCCGCCAGGGGGTTTCCACCGTGCCGTGCCAGGGCACATCAACTTTGAGCACGTACACATCGTCGGGCAAGCGGGTTTGCAACATCCGCTCGGCAAAATAGCGGGTGAAATGCGCCGCGGCGCTGAAATCGACGTCGCGGGAATAGGAAAAGTGATAGTCTTTCGGGGTTTCCAGCGAAACCGCCAAGGCCGGGAAGCCCAACGCCGCGCCTTCCAGTGCAGCCCCCACCGTGCCGGAAACCGTGACGCCAGTGGCAAGGTTCTCCCCGTAGTTGATGCCCGCCACCACCAGGTCGGGCGGCTCAGACATGATTTCCAGCACGCCATGCTGCACAGCCTGGGCAGGCGTGCCGCCCACAGCATACACCGTCCAACGCTGGCCGTGCACGGTGATCGTTTCTTCGGTGATGATGCCATCAGAAGTGGAAGGCAGGCTTCGCCCTGCGCCGGAAGACTGTTCGCGGGGGGCCGCCACAGTCACCCAGCCCAGTTCGGAAAGGGCTTCCGCTGCGGCCCACAGGCCGGGGGAACGGATGCCGTCGTCGTTGGTAAGCAAAATGTGCATGGTTTACCTCGTGCGAAAATTAGCATACGCCGCAAGGGCGTGAGCAATCCACCAGATGACCCGCATCGGCGCTCGGTGCGGGGCCAGGCGGTAAGCCCACCACGCCACCGCCCAGCGCAGCGTGAGGTATCGCCCCAGAGGGGAAATCAACAAACGCCACCGATAATTGCGGAAGGCAAAATCGTTCTGCCGGAAAGCCGCCAGAATGGTCAGCGCAGCCACTTCGCCATAGGCCAGCGCCGGGCCAATGCCTTCGCCAAAAAGCGGGTCGGCGCCTGCGGCATCACCCACCAGCAACAGGCCAGGCCGCGCCAGCCGTTGCAAGGGGCTGAAAAGGTGAATGGGGTGCCCTTGCGGCTGCGGCATGTCAGGGAAGGCTTCCCGCAGCAGGGAAAGCAAAGGGGCCCGGGGCGCTTTGCGGGCTATGCGAGCATCGTAGATGCCGCGATTGCGGTAAGGGCTCTCTTGCAATCGCAGCGGGAAGCGCCAGGTGTAACCCTGCAGGCCGCGCGCCACCGCCGAGAAATCGAAAAAAGCCGTGCCTGGCGGCAAGTCGTCATCGGCAGCCGCGGGGGTGATGGCTTCCAACAGTCGGGCCGTGGCGTGATGGCGGCGGCGGTCGATCACCGCGTTGCGGGTCATGCCACGCGAGCCGTCTGCCCCCACCACCACCCGGGCGCGATATTCACCCGCGGGCGTCAACACCCGCCAACCACCGGCTTCGGGCACCAGCCGCCGCACGGGAACGCCTTCCCGCAGGTTGACGCCCCGGCGACGCGCCTCGGCAGCCAGGTAAGCATCCAGCGCCGGGCGATGGAAGACGGTGAAAAGGGGCTCGGCGCCTCGCAGCGTCACGACGTTGCCGCGGTAGTTGAAGCGGCTGGTGAAAACCGGCACCTGGGGCAGCGGCAACGGCCAGGGGAAGCCCAGCCGGCGCAAAACGTCCCTCCCCAGGGGCGTCACCCCACCGCCGCACAACTTGGGACGAGGGTGATGCGCCTTTTCCAGCACCAGAAGGCGCGAGGCCCAGGATGGGGCCGCGCGCAACAGGTGAAGGGCGGTGCTTAGTCCGGCCGGGCCGCCGCCGATGATCAGGACGTCGACGGTGTTCATTGTATGGAAACGAAAGGGGAGCGGCGATTGCCGCTCCCGTATGGCGCCCTCGGCGTGATTCGAACACGCGACCCCTTGCTCCGCAAGCAAGTGCTCTCTCCACTGAGCTACGAGGGCAGATATTCACAGGCGGGGAGGGCGGGATTCGAACCCGCGGTGGAGGTTTTAGCCCCCACAACCGCTTAGCAGGCGGCCCCGATCGTCCAACTCCGGCACCTCCCCGAATTGTGTGGGTGCAACCGCCCCTGGGGAGGATGGGCTACCCTGGGGGCTTCCCGCCTGTGGTTCAGGCGGAGGGAGAGGGATTCGAACCCCCGGTGGGCGTAAGCCCACTACGGTTTTCAAGACCGTTGCCTTCGTCCACTCGGCCATCCCTCCCGGAGCGGAGGGTATTTTACCACACCCAAGAAGGGGTGACAACCCGAGAGCGGGCGACGGGATTCGAACCCGCGAATGGTAGCTTGGGAAGCTACTGCCTTACCACTTGGCGACGCCCGCAGTGCGGGGCTAATTTTAGCCACCCTGGGGATATTTGTCAATGCTGACACCGCCAAGCCGCCCGCTACGGGGAAGCCCCCTGGCAAGGCTCATGCGCGTGCAGCAGCGCTTCCGACAGGGTAAAGGGGTTTTCACGCCCTCAACGGCGTGCTGCGGCGGTAAAGTTTTTCCCGCAGCAGCAGCACATCGCGGCGCAAACGCTCGTCGCTTTCGATTTTATCGGCAATTTTTTCGTAGCCGTACTTCACCGTGGTGTGGTCGCGGCCGCCCAGCAGTTCACCGATTTGCGGCAGGGAAAGCTTCGCGTCTTCCCGCAGCAGATACATCGCCACCTGGCGGGGCAGCGCTACTTTGTGGGCGCGGCTTTTGCTGCGCAGGCGCTCTACACTGACACCAAAAGCCTCGGCTACGGCCTGCAAAATGCGCTCGGGGGCAATTTCCTGACGGCGAGGCAGCATGTCGGCCAGGGCGGCTTCCACCAGTTGGGGCGTCAGCGGCATCCCCCGCAACTCGGCATAAGCCAGCACCCGCGTGAGCGCACCTTCCAGCTCACGGATGTTGGTGTGCATGTAGCGGGCAATGGTTTCCAAAATCTCCATCGGCACGGTCTTACCCGCCTCTTCAGCCTTGAAACGCAAAATCGCCACACGGGTTTCGAAATCGGGCGGCTGAATATCGGCGGTCAGCCCCCATTCAAAGCGAGAACGCAGCCGCTCTTCCAGCGTCACCAGCGCCTTCGGAGGACGGTCGGAGGTCAGCACAACCTGCTTGTTCTGGCCGTGCAGGGTGTTGAAAGTGTGGAAAAACTCTTCCTGCGTGGATTCTTTACCGGCAATGAACTGAATATCGTCAATGAGGAGCACATCTACCTTGCGGTATTTGTCGCGGAAAGCCTCGGTGTCGTGGATGCGAATGGCATTGATAAGGTCGTTGGTGAACTCTTCCGAGGAAACGTAGCGCACCACCAGCCCCTGGGCGAGGCAGGCGTTGCCGATGGCGTGGAGGAGGTGAGTTTTGCCCAAACCGACGCCGCCGTAGAGGAAGAGAGGGTTGTAAGCATTGGCAGGATTCTCAGCCACGGCCATGCTGGCTGCATGGGCCAGGCGGTTGTTGGAACCCACCACGAAGTTCTCGAACGTGTAGCGCGGGTTGATGGCCGCCGCGCTGTGGGAAGGCGGCAGCGCAGCCGTGCGGGCGCGCGAGCGCGGCTGCGGCCCCTGAGCATGGCCGTTGGGGTTCAAGGCCACGGCTTCTTCCCCCGACCGTCTCGTCAAAGATTCCTCCGTCCACACCACGAAATCCACATCCACAGGCTTGGCAAGCAGCCCGGCCAACTTGCGGCGCACCGTGCTGCGCAAACGGCTTTCCAGCCAATCGCGAGCATAAGCGTTATGAACGCCGACCACCAGTTTGCCATCGTGCAAATCAACTGGCCGGGTGTCGCGCACCCAGGTATCAAAAGCGGCTTTGGGCATCTCCATCTGGAGCTGGCCCAACACGGTTTGCCAGACTTGAACGGCTTGCTTTTCCACGCTGTCCTCCTCGTATGCTCCAGCATCCCACGCCCCCTGGTGGGGCATCGGCGAAGGTGAGGCTGCAAAGTTTGTTGACCCTGCTTTTCATGCATCCGGCGGCTGAACGCCCCCTGTGCGAGAGTTATTCTACATGGAGAAAGCCGCGGGAGCAATGGGAAGAAACCTACGAAACTTTAAAAACATCCGCTTTTTTAAGGAACTGTTCTTTAAATCTTGCCCTGTGCAGTCAGCCCCCCCTCACGACAAGTCGAAAAAATGTGCGCCTTTCTATGGGCGCGCCTTCGCGCCACACCCCCATATCTGGGAAGGACTATCCGAAAATTGGGCTTTCACCCAGGTTTTGGGAGGTTTAGGGGAATTCCCCCGCGCGCGTGTGCCTCGCGACTTTTGCCCTAAGGTTGCGCGCGGCCGCGCGTGTGCTTAGCCAGGAACCCCCTCAGACCACGGCCCACAGCGGCCATACCAGCACAGCCCACCTCAAAACGGGCGCAAGCCGCGCTATCGCCGCCATCCCAAGAAAGCCAGCACCACCGCCAGGCACGCCAACGCCCCTTCCACAAGACGCCAGCCCCAAGGCGAAGGCGTCGGCGCAGAGGGCGCCGCCGATGGCACAGGAAACGGCGTGGGGGTGGGGGTGGGGGTGGGGGTGGGGGTGGCTGTGACCGGTTCGAGCGCGTTCTCTTCCACGTGGGCAGGAGCCAAAGCCCGCGGTTGCGGCGAAAGGGTAGGGGTGGCCATCCCCACCGCCGCGCCAGCAGCCTTGGCACTCTCGGCGGCCGGCTGCTCCACCGGCGCAGCCGAAAGCGCACGCGGCGGCGGAGCAGCCGTCGCGCCGAGCAACATGGTGTGGGAAAGGAAGTCGCCTGCAAATACCAAAAGCAACAACATCAGCGCAGCCGCACTGGCCCAGCGGTAAACCCGCCTCGTCCCCCACGGCCGTTGGGTGACCACATCGCCCGCACGCAGGGTAAACGCACGCGGGGCGCGCTGGCGGGGCAGCGTGTGCAGCCCCTGCTTGACAGCCTGCATAGCAGCGTAGGCTTCCTGCCAGGCCGGGTCGGCGGCCACGCGCTGGGCCACACGCGCCGTTTCCCTGGGGGGCAACTCGCCATCCAGGTAAGCGGTCAACAGACGCAGGTCGCGGGCAGAAAGGTTTGCGCGGCTCATGAGGAACGCCCTCCGGGGTTTAGACGCGCCAAAGCGCCCAAAAGTTCCGGAAAACGGCGCAGGCACGCCTGCATCCGCAACCGCCCACGCGCCAGGCGGCTTTTCAGCGTGCCCAACGCCACACCAAGGGCTTGTGCGGCCTCGGCATAGGGAAAGCCCCCCACATCCACCAAGGCAAGGGCGGCGCGCTGCTCGGCAGGGAGCGCCTGGAAGCAGGTTTCCAGGGCGCGCCGCAGGGCCGCACGCTCGGCTTCGGCTTCAGGTTGCGTTTGGGGGTTGGTGTCAGCCAGCCAGGGGGCATCTTCCACCGCATCGCCTTCGGCATCGGCGGGTTCCAGCGGCACCGTCGGGCGGCGCTTGCGGCGGCGCAGGTGGTCGTAACACGCATTGGTGGCAATACGAAACAGCCAGCCGCGCCACGAGCCGCCCCGATAACGGCGAATGTGCTGCCACGCCCGCAGAAAGGTCTCTTGCGTGGCGTCCTCGGCCGCGACGCGCTCGCCCAAGATGCGGTAGGCCACGTTGTAAACCGCATCCTGATAAGCCAGCACCAGGCGGTTGAAAGCCTCCAGGTCACCGCCCTGGGCGGCGCGAACCCACTCAGCCTCGGTCATGGCAACGGCTCAAAGCTCAATATACTCATCCACATCAAAGAGGAAAACAGTCGCCCCACCGACATGCACCGGCTTGGGGCGCGGCAGGGGCAGCACCCCACCGATTTTATCGGCCACAAACTCCACCCGGCGGCGCGACGTGGTCTTGAGAATTTCGACCACCGTCTCGATCTGGCCTTCAGGCACGCCAATAAGCATGGTGATGTTGGGGCGCTTCAGGAAGCCACCGCTGCTTTCCACCGGCACCACCGGAATGCCCAACTTGCCCAGCGCCTCAGCAACCGCGTGCGGGGTGCGTTCCTGCACAATCGCCATCAGCAGATGACGGATGGGCGGGGCATCGGGCGAGCGGCGCAGCAACATGCCAGGCCAGGCCGGAAGGGTATCGCTGAGGGCGCTATCCACCTCAGCGGCCAGGGTGGCAAAGGTTTCTTCGCCGATGACGCCCGCGTGGAAGAGTTCTTGCAGCGCAATGCGCTGGGCACGCAGAATTTCCAGCCGGGCTTTGTGCAACTCTTCCATTTGCAGGGCGGGGTGCTGGCGCAAAATCTGCTCCACGGCCCGCTGAAGCCGCTGGTTGCGCTGCTCCAGCAAGGGGCGGAGCACCTCCCAGGTGTGCGCCGAAATCACGCCCTGCCGGTAGGCGCGGGTAAGGTATTCATGGCCGGCCCGCGCGGCCACCGCACGCGCATGGCGGCGCTCAAACTCAAGCCGCTCTTCGTCGTTACTGCCAATGCCCAGCCACTTCAACACCCACGGCATCGAGCCGCCCTGCACCAGCAGGGTAAAGAGCACCACCCCAAAGGCCATCACGCTGATCTGGTCGCGCAGCGGCCCCACGCTCTCGGGGATGCCCAGCGCCAGAGCCAGGGAAACCGCACCCCGCAAGCCGCCCCAGTACAGCACGTGCCGCCACTTCGAGGGCAGGTCTCGGCCAATCCACGAAAGGCCATACACGCTCAAAGCGCGCGCCACGATGATCGCCAACACCGCCCACAGCACAGCGTACCAGTTGCTCAACAGCACTTCAGGGCGAATTTGCAGCCCAATGAGCAGAAAGATGAACGAGTTAGCCAGAAAAGCCGTGAATTCCCAAAAATTGACGACCACAATGCGGGTTGTAGCCGACATGCCGCGAGGGCCGATATTGCCGTTGATGAGCCCCGCCGCCACCACCGCGAGCACACCGCTGACATGCGCCTGCTCGGCGACCAGAAAAGCACCGTAAGCCAGCACCGCGGTGAGGGCGGTTTCCAGCAGGTAATCGTCAACGCGGGCAATGATGGCCGAAACCAACGCCCCCAGCAAGCCACCCACCAGGAAGCCGCCGCCCGCAACGCGCACGAAATCAATCAGGCCGCCGGTAATGCTGTACGTGCCGGTCACCAGCACGCCCAGCAGCAGATTGAAAACCACAATGGCGGTGCCGTCGTTGAACAGACTTTCCCCTTCCAGCAACACTTGCAGCCGTTTGGGCGCGCCCAGCGAGCGGAACAGCGCCACCACCGCGACAGGATCGGTAGCCGCCACCAGTGCGCCAAAAACCAGCGCCGCGGCCAGGGGCATGCCCAAACCATAATGCACAATGCCGCCAACCACCCCCGTCGCCAGCACCACACCGGCCACGGCCAGCGCCAAAATCAAGCCCAGATCGCGGCGCAGGTCTTCCCACCGAATGTGGAAAGCCGCTTCGAAAATCAACGGCGGCACCAGCACCCCCAAAATCAGTTCGCTGGTGATGTGAACTTCCACCTCGGCGAAAATCGCCAGCGCCAGCCCAATGAGCACCAGGCCGAGGGTATAAGGCATCCGCAGGCGGCGGCTGAAGATGCCAACCAGCACCGCCACGGTCAGCAGCGAAATGACCACCTCTTCGAGAAAAATGATAGAGTACGACATGGGGAAGCAACGCTCCGTATGTTGATGTTGCCATGCCCCGGTGTGCCGATGCTGCAATGCACGTGATGGCCGGGCAACCGATGCACGGGAATGCCCTACGGCGCGATTTCCACTTCGCAGGGCTCGGGTGTCGTCAAGGTGCGGGTTTCACCATCAGGGGTGGTGATCAAAGTGCGGCCCGGGCTGCGACGGATGTGCCAGCCCCAAAACGAGACCCTCATTTCTTCTTCAAAGGGCGTCGGCCAGGTAAACCGCACTCTATGCGGGTTGACAGGGACGATGCCGGCCGTCCGCAGCCACAGCCCCACCGGCAACAGGCCGCCAAGGACATCGCGCCCGCCCATGCCCTCGCCGGTATCGGCGTGATAAGTTTCGGCAAACGTGCCCTGGGCGGCCAACGCACCTTGGGCGGCCGCGGCCAGGCTTTCCAACAGGTGGGCCGCCTCGGCCACAAAGCCGTGGGCAAGCAAGCCTTCCACCGCAAAGAGATTCCACGGCATGTGCACGGCGCGTCGCCAGGGGGCTGCCTTTTGCCCGCCGCGCGGCGAAAGGGGGGCGCCATAAGGCCGCCCGTATTCGCGCGCCGAAACCAACGCTCGCCGCACCGCCTGGGCTGCGTCGTCTTCCAACATTTCAGCCCAAAAAGGCAACAACAGGCTGATGTCGGGCGTGGTGTAGTCGGGCGTCAGCACCACAAAGCGGCTGCGGCTGCGCAGTTTCTCGCCTTCCACCGTCACCGTGGCGAGATGGCGAAACACCCCGCGGGAAACCGCCACCCCGCGGCCTTCGTGCCAGCGAATGCGCCCGCCGCTGAGGGTCTCTTCGAGCGGCTTGCCGCGGGCGTCGCTGCCCCGCAAGGTCACCGTGGCAGGCACCACCTGCCCCCCCTCGGGGAAAAGATGCACCACCACGCGGCTGGGCAAAGGAAAAGTTTCGGCAATCGCCAGCGTGCCGGGGCCGCGATGTTTGCCCAACGTCAGGTGCGGGGGGCGCTCGTGGGTTTCGTAATCGCGGTAGAGGGGCGCGCGACGGTGGGCATCCCACATGGCAGCGACGGCCTGCCGCAGCCGTCGGCGGCGGGTGCGCAAGTCGGGCGGCGGGGTCTCACCTGCGGCCTCGGCCAGAGTTTCCAGCCGCCCCAATGCCCGATAGAGCAGCGCGTACAGCGCGGGGCTTTCGGCCTGGGCGAGATCGGCGCCAACCGAATCGCGGCGCCAGGGGGCAAAGCCGGGCAGGTCGGCCAGCCCCATTTGCAAAGGATGCGACCATTCAGGAAAGCCATCGCGATTGGCATCACCCCGGGCATACCACGCTTCGATGAAACGATGCAGCGGGCGATAAAGTCCGGCCAGCCCCGCGGGGTCGTGGGCATAAGCCCGGTAAGCCAGTTCTACCAGCAGGGGCGAGGCCAAACGGTGGCTTTCGGGCTGCGCCGGCCTCCAGGGGATGAAACCATCGGCCTCCTGGCGGGCGAGGAAGGCGGCCACCCACCCTTGCACCGGCTGCGGGTTGGTCGGCAAGAAGGCACTCACCGCGAGGTGATACGCCTCCAGCACCGACGCCGCCCGATTGAGGGCCAACGGGTCGGCAGGGCTGCCGTGGTCGGGGGAACGCGCGGTGAGCAAGAAGGGGCGCGGCAGGCCGGGCAACCGGGCAAGCAGGCTCTGGGCCGTCTGGCGGGCACGCAGGAAGGCCCAGGTGCGCGCGGGCGGCGTGCTTTCCAGACGCGGATGCTGGTTTTCCAGCAGGGCCAGGCGGGCAAGGAAAGGGGGCCAGGGGCGCGCTGCCAGTTTGCGGGCCAACTCGAAACCGGCTTCGGCATCGGCCAGGGCGGTTTGCACCCAGGTCAGGCGGCGGCGACCCTCGACGGGCAAGTCGAAATCCACCGTCAACGAAGGGAAAGGGCTCAGCACCGCCTCCGCCCCACCGGTCAGGAACACCACCGGTTGCAGCCCCCCGGCTTCCCCCTGCAAAACATGCACGGCGTGGCGCTCTTGGGGTGCCATGCCGTGCTCGGCATCGGTGAAGGGGCGCAACACAGCAGCCAGCCCAAGGGTGCCGGTGCGGGGTGCGGCGGCGCGGTTTTCCAGCGTCAGGCGGCCAATCACCGCATTGGGGTGCGCCACCCAATATTCGCAATGCAGCGCCAAATCGGGGAACGGTTCGCACGTCAGGCGGGCGTAAGCCGGGGCCAGGTCGTGCACCTGGGGCAAACGGGCAAAAGCCGGCGCGGCCCAACGGGGCTGGCCTTCCCGCACCACAAAGGGGAAAAGGGCCATGGATTGCACCCGCAACCCATAAGTGGTCACCAGCGCAAGGGCATCGCGCTCCCCCCACGCGGCGTGCAGCGCCCACACATGGTCGTCATCGGGCGGCGTGTCGGTCAGGCGCGCATCGGCGGCCAGCACCATTTGCGCCGGAGGGCGAAAAGGCAAAGGAGGCATGGGAGTATTTTACCGTAAATTCCGGTAGGCCGGTTTGCCCGTGTGCGGCTGGGAGCACTCATAAGTTGTAGAATCAGGCAGCAAGGGGCCAGCCGGTGGTGGGGGACCAAGCATCGCTCAACCAGGCTGCTCGCGCTTTGGCGGTCATTTCAGCCCCGTATGGCGTCCATCGAGCACCGGCTCGTTTGAGCCGGTGAGTCACCACTTGTTTACATGCGCTTTCCACCGTCCCACTTCCTATCAGATACCCTGCTTCCCGAAATTCCCGATAGCGCATCCGCGTTTTGTTGTGGGTGTAGTAACTCACCAGTGCTTTCACTGGCTCCGC